>NZ_JBEXGX010000009.1:0-281163 GCF_040607495.1 Streptomyces sp. NPDC005281
TGAACACCACGCCTGGCCCCAGGCCACCCGCACCGGCACCGCAGCCATCCTCATCACAAGACCCCAACCCACAGACCCGTAATGCAACGGCATTGGCCCTAGGGGGTGTCACGCGCCGCCCCGGGGAAGCGGGCCGGACACGGCGGCGCCCGCCGTCCTGTGCGGGTGCGGCGGGCGCTGCCGTGCGAGATGTGCCGGACCTACATGATCGGGTCGGGCTCCCGGGCCAGGTCGGCCGCTCCGACGAGACCGGCCTTGTTGCCCAGCTGGGCGGCGATCACATCGGCGACCGGGCGCCAGTTGCCGCCGACCAGCCAGCGCTTGTACGACTTGCGGATCGGGTCGAGGACCAGTTCGCCCTCGTCCGAGAGACCGCCGCCGACGATGAAGGCGGACGGGTCGAACAGCGAGGCGAGGTCCGCGAGACCCGCGCCGGCCCAGCGGGCCAGCTCGCGGTAGGAGTCCACCGCGACGTGGTCGCCCTGGCGGGCGGCCATGGAGATGTGCTTGCCCTCGATGCCGTCCGGGGTGCCGTCGCCGAGACCCAGGAGGATCTCCGCCGCCTCCGGGGTCGCGTTGGCGCGCTGCTTGGCGTAACGGACGAGGGCGCGCCCGGAGGCGTACTGCTCCCAGCAGCCCTGCGAGCCGCAGCCGCACAGCAGTCCGTCCGGCACCATCCGGATGTGGCCGAACTCGGCGGCCACGCCGAAGTGGCCGCGGCGCAGCTTGTTGCCGATGATGATGCCGCCGCCGAGGCCCGTGCCCAGGGTGATGCAGATGACGTTGCGGTGGCCCTTCCCGGCGCCGAACTTGTACTCGCCCCAGGCGGCGGCGTTCGCGTCGTTCTCCACGACGACCGGCAGCCCCACGCGCTGCTCGACCTCGGCCTTGAGCGGCTCGTTGCGCCAGTCGATGTTCGGCGCGAAGTAGACCGTCGAGCGCTGGCGGTTCACGTATCCGGCGGCACCGATGCCGACGCCCACGATGTCGTGGCCGGCACGCGCGCCCTCCACGGCCGAGGCGATGGCGTCCACGATGGCCTGCGGCGTGGTGGGGGTCGGCACCTTGTGGGTCGAGAGGATATTGCCTTCCTCGTCGACCACACCGGCCGCGATCTTCGTGCCGCCGATATCGACGCCGATGGTGAGTCCCATGAATCCCTCAGTTTCGGTCGAGCCCCGCTACGGCCAACCGTACCCGAGGGGTGATTAGTCCAAGTCGATGTGTTCGCCGGGACCGGACTCGTCGTCGCGGGAATCGGTGCCCCGAGCGGTCCAGCGGCGCTCCTGGTTCTCGACGGCCGAGCGGTACGCGGCGAGCAGTTCGGAGCCGGCGGCGGCGAGGTGGTCGAACACCTCGGGATTGCGCTCCAGCACCGGTTCCACGGCGGCCTTGGCCTGCTGCACGACCTGGTTGACCATCTGCTGGGCCGTACCGCCGGCCACCGCGCCGAACAGCGGGGACTGGAGCCCGGAGAACTTGTCGGCGACGGCGTCGAGGAGTTTGCGCAGTTCCTCGGCGGCCGAGCCGGGCGGCGGACCGTGCTGGGCCCGGCGGCGGGCCTTCTCCTCGGCGAGGTCCTCCGCGCAGGCGGTCGCCCAGGCGTCGGCGTCGGTGGCGTGCGCTTCCTCGAAACGCACCTCGTCGGCCGTCTCCTCCTGAGCGGCGTCGGGTGTGGGGCGCTCTTCGCTCATGGCGGACTCCTGCCTACGTTTTTTCGTGCTTTCGACGTTACCCGAACGGGGGTACCCGGTTCACCGTGCCGGGTACCCCGGACGGCGCAGGGTCACCTCTCGCGCGGCCACAGTCCGGGATCCGGCGTGAACCGGACGCGCAGCTCGCCCTCGCGCAGCGCGGCTCCGGCCACCGTGCACCGGCGCAGCGCGGACGGGAGCGGGACGATCCTGCGGAACTGGCCGACGGTGACGACGAGTTCGTCGCCGCGCCGGACGAGGTCGAGTTCGTCGCGTATCGCGCCGGGCAGCGGAATGTTCCACACGAGCACGCCGTCGTCGGCGAGACGGTCGGTGACGGGCCACTCGACCGGGGTGGGCGCGGTGTTGACGCCGGGCACGGGGAGCGCGGCGAGGTCGTCGGTGCCGCGCGGGTCGTGGCCTCGGTGCGGTACCTCGTGGACCGCGAACGTCTCGCGCCACTCCTCCAGGGCCTTGCGCTGCTGGGCCGCGAGGGCTCCCAGCCAGGCGTCGTGGGTGGCGGCGGGCAGTACCCGGTTCGCGATCAGGCCGTCGACGGGCAGGCCGCGCAGGGCGAGGGCGAGGGCGGCGGTGCGGACGGCGTCGGCGCCGGCCGGTCCGGGCTCGGCGACCAGCCGTACGGTCGTGTCGCGGTCCTCGACGACGCCCTGCACGGCGGCCAGTTCGATGTCCCAGCGCCCTGCGGTCTCGTACAGCCACTCGGCGGGCATGGGGACGCCCGCGAGCCGCCCGAGGACCGGGCGCAGGGCCCGGGCCGCCTGGCGTTCCGGCGGCAGCAGGCGGCGCAGATAGCGGCGGAGTTCCTCGGGCAGGGCGAGCAGTGCGAGCGCCTGCGGGGTCGGGGGCAGGTCCACGACGAGCAGGCCGTACGCCTCCGACAGCGCCGCGTCGCGCAGGGCGCGCAGCAGGGCGAGTTCGTCGGCGCCGGGGAGCGGGGTGACTTCCTCGGCGTCCAGGCGGGAGGCGCCGAGGAGGTCGAGGGCGGTGGTGGCGCGGCGCTGGAAGGCGGTGAGGTCGTCGCGGAAGCGGGCGGCGGCGTCGGGGCGCCAAGCGGTGAGGCCCGGGGCGGCTTCCACGGGGTCGGGGCCGGTGGGGACGCCGAGGACGGCGCCGAGGGTGTCGGTGCGGTCGGCGGTGAGCACCAGGGTGCGGGTGCCCTCCCTCGCGGCGTTCAGCGCGGTGGCCGCGGCGACGGTGGTACGGCCTGTGCCGCCCTGGCCGGTGATCAGGATGGTGCGCATGGGGGTGAACGCTACCGGGGCGCTGCGCCGGCGTTTGCGGTGCGGGTGCGCTGCGTCGCGTCGCGTCGGCGTCGCGGGCCGGGTTCGGTGGGTGGGTCGGGGCCGCGCCGGTACATCCGCCCGCATCCGAACGGATCCCACCGGCGTTCCGAAGCGCGGGTGGGTGATGATCCGTCCGGCCTGCGGGCATTTGATGTACCGGCCCGTCCCCTCCCGCCGGATCCCGGCTGCGGGAGTGCGGTGGCTCGGGTGCGGCCCCTCCCGCCGGATGCCGACTGCGGGTGTGCGGCGGCTTGGGTCCGTCCCCTCCCGCCAAATCCCGGCCGCGGGTGTGCGGTGGCTTGGGTGCAGCGCCTGACGGGCGTGACTCTCGGGGCCTTCGGCCCGTCCTTCGCCGGAGGGGGTGCATTTCCCCCGGCCAGGGGAAATGCACCCCCTCCGGCGTTTGAGGAGCGGGGGTTGGGGCGGAGCCCCAGGTGCGATGGGGGTCCCCCCTGGTCGAGCGAAGCCGAGACCTTGGGGGAGGGTAGGGGCGGAGGGGCGAGAGAGGTTGTGGCTCGGGAGGAGGGCGTCCGGGGGAAGCTGGTCCCGGGGCCGGTCAGGCCGTTTCTTCGACGCGCTTCTTCAGGCCGGCCAGGGCACGGTCGATGATGACCTTCTCGGCCTTGCGCTTGATCATGCCGAGCATGGGGATCTTGACGTCGACGGTCAGCCGGTAGGTGACCTCGGTGGCGCCCTTGCCAGCGGGCTTGAGGAGGTACGAGCCGTCCAGGGAGCGCAGCATCTGGGACTTGACCAGGGTCCAGGAGACCTCGTGGTCGCCTGTCCAGGTGTAGCCGAGGGTCTGGTCGTCCTTGATGGCGCCGGCGTCCATGACGAGCCGTACCTGCTCGGCGCGGCCGAGCTCGTCCTCCTTGAGGACCTGCGCCTCCTTCACCTCGCCCGTCCAGTCCGGGTAGCGGGCGAAGTCGGCGATCACCGCCATGACGTCATCCGGCGCCGCCTCGATCGTGATGCTCGAACTGGTGTGTTCCGCCATCGCGGTGGCTCCTCGAGATGCGGTCCGGTGAGGGAGGATGGTGCGCACGTGTGTGCAGCGTGAAGGCTACCGCGCACGGCCGCGGGCACCGTCACCCCACCTGGCCTTCAGCACTGTCGCCGCGTCACCAATCCAGCACGAAGGGTCGACCCGTCCCCGCGAAGTGCCCCACATTGACACATTCCGTCGCCCCGACACGCATCCGTCGGACGAGTGGCTGATGGACGTGACCGAAGAGCGCGTAACGGGGGCGCGTGCGCCGGATCGCGTCCAGCAGTGCGCGGGAGCCCCGCTCGAAGCGGCGCGCCACGGTGTCGTACACCAGCTCCGGCACCTCCGGCGGGATGTGCGTGCACAGCACGTCGACCTCGCCGACCGCCTCGATCTTGGCCGCGTACTCCTCGTCGCTGATCTCGTAAGGCGTCCGCATCGGTGTCCGCAGCCCCCCGCCGACGAACCCGAACACGCGGCCGCCGATCTCGGCCCGCTGCCCGTCGAGGACGGTCGTGCCGGGTCCGGCGTACTCCGGCCACAGGGTCGGCATGTCGACATTGCCGTAGGTCGCGTACGTCGGTGTCGGGAAGGCCGCGAACAGCTCGGCGTACTGCCTGCGGACCGCCTTCTCGATCGCCGCGGCCCGGTCGGTGCCGATGCCCGCCCAGAGCCTGGCGCCGAACGCGCGCGCCTCCTCGAAGCGGCGGGCGGTGCGCAGCTCGACGATGCGGTCGGCGTTCTCCACGCCGAAGAGGTCGGGGAAGATGCCGCGCGTGTGGTCGGCGTAGTCGAGGAAGAGGACCAGGTCACCGAGGCAGATCAGGGCATCGGCGCCTTCGCCGGCCCTGGCCAGGTCCCGGGCGTTGCCGTGCACGTCACTGACGACATGAATGCGCGTCTTCCGACGGCCGACCGGTGTGGATGCCATGACGATCAAGCGTAGGCCGGTGTGGCAAACGTGAACAGAGGCGGCCGGACCTGCGATTACTGGCACCCCCGGAAGGGCGTGGACTACTGTGCGCGAAGGCACGTCAACACGTGTGACGCATGGAACATCTCACCGGGACCCCCTGTCGAAGAGGCCATACCGGCGGGTAACGTCCGGGCAGTCCAGTCGTACTCGGGATTTCAACAAGTGATCTCTTGAGTACTTGCCCGAGCCTTGGACCGCATCGTCGCATCACACAGAGTCGTGGCGTCGGCGCCTTATGAGGAGCAGCAGTCTTGCGCGAGTTCAGCCTTCCGGCTTTGTACGAGGTCCCCGCGGACGGAAATCTCACCGACATCGTCCGCCGAAACGCCGCGCAGCATCCCGACGTAGCCGTGATCGCCCGCAAGGTGGGCGGTACCTGGACGGACGTCAGCGCCACCACCTTCCTCGCCGAGGTGCGGGCCGCGGCCAAGGGCCTGATCGCCTCGGGCGTGCGGCCCGGTGACCGGGTCGCCCTGATGTCCCGTACCCGCTACGAGTGGACGCTGCTCGACTTCGCGATCTGGAGCGCCGGCGCCGTCACCGTGCCGGTGTACGAGACCAGTTCCGCCGAGCAGGTGCAGTGGATCCTCGGCGACTCGGGCGCGACGGCCTGCATCGTGGAGCTCCCCGCTCACGCGGCTTCCGTCGAGTCGGTGCGCGACCGGCTGCCCGCCCTCGAGCACGTCTGGCAGATCGAAGCCAGCGGAGTCGAGGAGCTGGGGCGTCTGGGAGCGGACGTCAGCGACGACGCCGTCGAGGAGCGCAGCTCGCTCGCCAAGGCGGACGACCCGGCGACCATCGTCTACACCTCCGGCACCACCGGCCGGCCCAAGGGCTGTGTCCTCACCCACCGCGCCTTCTTCGCGGAGTGCGGCAACATCGTGGAGCGGCTGCGCCCGCTGTTCCGCACCGGTGAGTGCTCCGTCCTGCTGTTCCTCCCGCTCGCGCACGTCTTCGGGCGGCTCGTGCAGGTCGCGCCGATGATGGCGCCGATCAAGCTGGGCTGTGTCCCGGACATCAAGAACCTCACCGACGAGCTGGCCGCGTTCCGGCCGACGCTGATCCTCGGTGTGCCCCGCGTCTTCGAGAAGGTCTACAACTCGGCGCGCGCCAAGGCCCAGGCGGACGGCAAGGGCAAGATCTTCGACAAGGCCGCGGACACGGCGATCGCGTACAGCCGCGCGCTGGACACCCCCTCGGGGCCGTCACTCGGTCTGAAGATCAAGTACAAGACGTTCGACAAGCTCGTCTACAGCAAGCTGCGCGCGGTGCTCGGCGGTCGCGGCGAGTACGCGATCTCGGGCGGCGCACCGCTCGGTGAGCGGCTCGGCCACTTCTTCCGCGGCATCGGCTTCACGGTCCTGGAGGGCTACGGCCTCACGGAGTCCTGCGCGGCCACGGCCTTCAACCCGTGGGACCGTACGAAGATCGGCACGGTCGGACAGCCGCTGCCCGGCTCCGTGATCCGCATCGCCGACGACGGAGAGGTGCTGCTGCACGGCGAGCACCTGTTCCAGGGGTACTGGAACAACGAGGCCGCGACCGCCGAGGCGCTCGCCGACGGCTGGTTCCACACCGGTGACATCGGCACTCTCGACGAGGACGGCTACCTCCGCATCACCGGCCGCAAGAAGGAGATCATCGTCACCGCGGGCGGCAAGAACGTCGCCCCGGCCGTGATCGAGGACCGCATCCGTGCCCACGCGCTGGTCGCGGAGTGCATGGTCGTCGGCGACGGGCGTCCGTTCGTCGGCGCGCTGGTCACGGTCGACGAGGAGTTCCTGGGCCGCTGGGCCGAGGAGCACGGGAAGCCTGCCGGCTCGACCGCGGTGTCGCTGCGCGAGGACGCGGACCTGATCGCGGCCATCCAGGACGCGATCGACGACGGCAACGCGGCCGTGTCCAAGGCGGAGTCGGTGCGCAAGTTCCGTATCCTCGCGCACCAGTTCACCGAGGAGTCGGGGCACCTCACGCCGTCTCTGAAGCTCAAGCGCAACGTGGTCGCGAAGGACTACGCGAACGAGATCGAGGCACTTTATCGGGGCTGATGCCCGAGCGACCGGACTCTGCCCCGGCCCGGGCTACCTGCCCGGCCGGGGCCCGGCTTTTCCCGGGTTCCACCCGGCCGGGGCCCGGCTTTTCCCGGGTTCCGCCCGGCCGAGGTCCGGATTCCGCCCGGCCGGGGCCCGGCTCTTCGGGGTTCCACCCGGCTCGGGTCCTGCTCGCGCCGCGTTCCGCCGTAGGGGTGGGTGTTCGGTCCGGGCCGACCCGCCGTCGTGGTTGCTCGCGCAGTTCCCCGCGCCCCTGAACGACCGCCCTACGGGCGCCCGTCAGGGGCGCGCACGTCGGGGGCGCGGGGAACTGCGCGGCCAGGCCCTGGCGGCCCGCAGGCGCCGGACGTCGGCAAGGAGCTCCCCCGTAGGCGAACCCGGTGGCGGCTAGAGCAGCTCCCGCAGGCGTTCGGCCAGTAGGTCCCAGCGCCATTTCTCCTCGACCCAGGCCCGGCCGCGTTCGCCCATGCGGCGGCGCAGTTCGGGGTCGCCGAGCAGGGTGACGATGCGGTCGGCGGCCTCCTCGGCGGAGCCGCCGCGGACGACCCAGCCGGTCTCGCCGTCGAGCACGGCGTCGGGCGCGCCGCCGGAGTCGCCGGCCACCACAGGAAGGCCCGTCGCCGACGCCTCCAGGTAGACGATGCCGAGCCCCTCGACGTCGAGCCCGCCCCTGCGGGTACGGCACGGCATCGCGAAGACGTCGCCTGCCCCGTAGTGCGCGGGCAGCGCCGACCAGGGCACCGTCCCGGTGAACCGGACGGAGCCCGCGACCCCGGTCTCGTGCGCGAGCTTGCGCAGCTCCTTCTCGTACGGCCCGCCCCCGACGATCAGCAGCACCGCGTCCGGCTCCTTGGCGAGGATCCGCGGCATCGCGAGCACGAGGGTGTCCTGGCCCTTGCGCGGGACCAGGCGGGACACGCAGACGACGACGGGCCGGTCCGTGAGGCCGAGCCCGGCCCGGACCTCGGCTCCGCCCGACCCGGGGTGGAATGTCCCCTCGTCGACGCCCGGCGGCAGCTGCACCATGCGCGCGGCCGCCTCGGGGGTCAGCGCGGAGGCGATCCGCGAGCGCGTGTACTCCCCGAGATAGGTGATCGTGTCGGTGGACTCACCGATGCGGCGCAGCAGCGTCCGGGCGGCGGGCAGCTGGGCCCAGCCGGCCTCGTGGCCGTGGGTGGTCGCCACGATGCGTCGCGCGCCGGCTCTGCGCAGCGCCGGGGCCATCAGGCCGAGCGGTGCCGCCGCCCCGAACCACACCGACGTACAGCCGTGTTCACGCAGCAGGCCGGCCGCCCGCCGGGTGGCGCCCGGCGTCGGAAGCAGCATGGTCGTACGGTCCCGTACGACGGTGAAGGGCTGCTCGGCGTCGAAGGCGGCGGTGGCCTCGGCGCCCTCGTGGCCGCGCTTCCAGGTCGAGGCGTAGACGACGAGCTGCCCGGGGTCCAGGCGCAGCGCCATGTTGTGCAGAAAGGCCTGGATGCCGCCGGGGCGGGGCGGGAAGTCGTTCGTCACGATCAGGGTCTTGTGCATCGTGTTCGACACTATCGAACCTATACTCACAGCTCCGCACGGCCGCGCTTGACGGCTCGCACACAGACCGGTGCGTCACCCTGATTCCGCGAAAAGACGCGGCGGCGAGGCAGACGGATTCCGGACGACGAGGGCCAGGTGGGCATGACGGGGGCACGGAGCACGAGGTTCCCGTTCGGCGTGGCCGCACTGCTGGGAATCTGGGGCCTGACCAGGCTGGTGCTGCTGCTCTACGTCGCCAAGGTGTACATCTTCCCGGGTCCTGACGTCACCAGCGACGTCTCGGTGATCTACCACGGCTGGTACGACGTCCTGCGGCACGGCGGCTTCCCGCTGCACGACGTCACCTGGCAGTATCCGCCGGCCGCCTCGCTGGCGATTCTCTCCCCCGGTCTGCTGCCGTTCCTCGACTACCCGCACGCCTTCTTCGTACTGGCCTTCGTCGCCGACCTGATCGTCTTCGGACTCCTCCTGTACGCGGGCTCGCGCTCCGGCAAGACCCTGCGCGGCGCCTGGGTGTGGGCGATCGGGGTTCCGCTGCTCGGACCGACCGTGTACGCCCGCTACGACGTGATGGTGACGGCCGTCGCGGTCGCCGCGCTGCTCGCCGGTGCCCGCCGCCCGCGGCTGATGGGAGTGCTCACGGGCTTCGGCGCGATGGTGAAGGTGTGGCCGCTGCTGCTGCTTCTGGGCGCCGTGCGCCGCCGGGCCTGGGTCTCGGCGGCGGCGACCATGGCCGGGATCGCGGCGCTGTTCTGGATGACGATGCCGGGCGCGTTCGCCTTCCTGACCTTCCAGCGCGACCGCGGCACGGAGGTGGAGTCGCTCGGCTCCCTCGTCTTCCACGTGGCCCGGCACCACGGCTGGAACGGGCAGGTGCTGCTGAACTACGGCTCGGTGGAGTTCGTCGGCCCCTATGTCGACCTGGTGAGCACGGCGGCCCTGATACTGACCGCGCTCGCCTTCGGCTGGCTGCTGCTGTGGCGGCTGTGCGCCAAGCGGTTCCTGTCGCACACGCTCGCCGACGCGGCGTTCGTCGCCGTCCTGATGTTCACGACCACCAGCCGGGTCATCAGCCCGCAGTACCTGGTGTGGCTGGTCGGGATCGCCGCGGTGTGCCTGTGCTTCCGCGCCAGCCGGATGCTGGTGCCCGCCTGCCTGGTGCTGGTCGCCTGCTTCGTGACGGTGCTGGAGTTCCCGGTCTGGTTCGCGGACGTCGTGGGCAGCACCTGGCTGGGCGTCACCCTCCTGGTCCTGCGCAACGGCCTGCTGGTGATCGCCTCGGTGCTGGCCGCCCGGGAGCTGTGGCGCGGTACGGTCTCCCGGCCGGCGCCGGAGCTCCCCGCTCAGGCGGCCCGCGCCAAGGAGACCCTGGCGTCCTCCTGACGTACGGCCCGGCGGGCCCACAGCCACAGGGCCGCGCACTGCACGGTCATGGACAGCGCGAGGGCCAGGCAGATGCCCGGCAGCCCCAGTCCTGACAGGGTGAGGGCGAGCGGCAGCTGGACCGCCGTGCCGGTCAGCGTCACGGGCAGCAGCACCGGCGCTCCCCCACTGCCCTCGAAGACCCCGCCGAGGGCGATGACGCAGGCCATCAGCAGCAGGTAGGGGCCGACGCAGCGCAGGAACAGCACGCCGTCGTGGGCGACCGCGGGGCCGGCGCCGAAGGCCCGCACGATCCAGGGCGCCAGGGCCGCGAGCAGCCCCGCGGCGAGCAGTCCTACGGTCCCCGAGACGAGGACTGCCTGCCGTCCGACGGCGACCCGCTCGTCCCGGCCCTCGCCGCGGGTGTGCGCGGTGTGGATCGAGGCGGCCTGGCGGACCGAGTAGAACGCCATCGTGGCGATGTACATGACCTTGTAGGCGATCGCGTAGGCCGCCACCGCCGTCGTCCCGAGCCGGGCCACGATCGCGACCAGCACCAGAGCGCCGCCCTGCCTCACCGTGAAGTCGGCGGACATGGGCAGACCGGTGGTGAGGGTGCGGCGCAGGGCCGCGCCGGTGCCCTCGGCGGGCGGCGCGCAGGCCGCCTCCGACAGCAGGGTGTTCCGGCGCAGGGCACGCAGTCCCGCGATGAGGGCCACCGAGCGGCACAGCACGGTCGAGAGGGCGGCGCCCGGGACGCCGTACGCGTGGATGAGGAACGGGTCGAGGCCGAGGATCAGGCCGTTGGCCAGCAGGGCCAGGCGCATCGGGGTGCGGGTGTCGCCGGTGCCCTTGAGGATGCCGTCGACGAGGTTCTGCGCGAAGAAGACGGCGATGCCTGGCAGGGACACGGCGAAGTACTGGACGGCGAGGGTCAGCGCGCGTCCGTCGCCGCCGAGCACCAGCCGGGCCAGCGGTTCACGCAGCAGGAAGCCGCCGAGGGCGATCACCGGGGTGACCGCGGCGCACAGCGCCCAGCCGCCGCGTACGGCCGCCCGTACCGCTCCCGGGTCGTGGGCGCCCCTGGCGTGCGCCACCAGGACGGTGGTGCCGGAGGCGAAGACCAGGGCGACGCCGAGCAGCACGTTCTCGGTGTTCGTCGCGACGGCGACGGCGGCCACGGCGGCGCCGCCGAGCCGGGAGACCCAGACGGTGTTGATGATTCCGGCGGCGACGGAGGCGAGCAGCGAGAGGTAGACGGGGTGGGCGAGTGCTGTGAGCTGCTTGCGGTGGGCGTTCACGAGGCCTTCCTCGGCGCTGATGTCGTCGGCACGAGCCGTCATGCCGTCGTGGTCCCCCGGCCTGAGCTACCTCGATACGAGCTACCTCGTTTCGAGGTAGCTCGATAAGAGGTACCATGGGCGCTTCGAACCCCGCAAGCACCGGGACGGGCAGACCGCGCGGGCCGCCGGGCGGAGGCGGGAAGCGGGAGAGCGAGCGGTCGTACGGCAGACGCGCCGTGCGGCGACGGGCCACGAGCGAGGAGCCGACCGGATGCTGGAGCTGTCGATCCTGGGCTTCCTCCACGAGGAGCCGCTGCACGGCTACGAGCTGAAGGAGCGCATCAAGGCACTCAGCGGCCACGTCCGGCCGGTGAGCGACGGCGCCCTCTACCCGGCGATCACCCGGCTGGTCGACACGGGCCTGCTCGACCAGCACACCGAGCCCGGCAGCGGCGCGGCCCCCCGGCGCGTCCTCGCGCTCACCGACAAGGGGCGCGAGAGCCTCCTGGAGCGGCTGCGGCACCCCAAGCAGGCCGAGATCACCGACCAGGTCCGCTTCAACACCCTGCTGGCGTTCCTGCGTCACCTGGGCGACCCCCGTGAGCAGGCGGCGGTGCTGCGCCGCCGGCTGGACTTCCTGGAGACCCCGGCCAGCTTCTTCTACGAGGACGGGCGGCCCGTGCGCGCCGAGGAGGCCGGCGACCTGTTCCGGCAGGGCATGCTGCGAGTGGCGCGGGCCACCGGCCAGGCCGAGCGGACCTGGCTCGCGGAGGCGATCCAGCAGCTGAAGGGGGCTCACCCACTGAAGGGGTGACGCGGAGGTGTGGATCAGAAGGGTGAACAGCTCCGCTACCGGAGGGGTGAACAGCCCCGCGCGTCAGCCGAGTTGGTCCCTGAGGTACTGCTGCCACAACCGGGTGAACTCCTCCGGCGTCGTGTGCAGCACCTCCCGCAGCGCGCCCTCGACCGCCCCCGCCCGCTTCCCGTGGTCGCCCACCGCGCGGTAGAACTCGTTCAGCCGGACCTCGCCCCAGTGGTCCGCGATCAGCCGGCAGGCCATCCAGCCGCCCTCGTAGGCCCGCGCCAGCGCGCCGGCGTCCCCGGCGAACCCGAAGTCCCGGTCGTCGGGCAGCGCGGCCGGGACCTGCCCCTCGGCCACCGCGCGCTGCAATTCCGGCGCGACCTGTCCGGGCGTCCGTCCGCTGCCGCGATAGCCCGCCCAGTCCGCGTACCCCTCGGAGATCCACAACGGGGTGGCGGCCGTGGTGTGGGAGCGGGTGGCGACATGCGTGGTCTCGTGGGTGAGCACGACCTGCTTGCCGAGATCGCCGAGGACCCCGTACGCGTCCGGGTTGACGATGATCCGGTCCGCGGGCGCCCGCGCCGACCCTCCCGCCTCCCCGGTGGTGACCGCCGCGATCCCCCGGTACCCGGACGCCGGAGACCCGAGCAGCCCCGCCATCCCCTCCAGCGACTTCGGTACGAGGACGACGACGTGCCGCGACCAGTCCGTGCCCCAGGCGTCCGACACGGCCGGCACGGCACGGTCCGCGAGACCCGCGAAGGAACGCAGCCGCTCCCCGGACTGGCCGACCCCCAGGACGAGACTGTGCTCACCCCGTACGGCCGTCACGGTCCCCTCGTCCCACAGCTGGTCGCCGCCCTTGCCGGACGGCTTGTCGGAGGTGACGCGCCAGGTTCCTCCGCTACGGGTCAGCCCGAGGGTCCGGTCCACCTTGACCGGCGCGGCGTCGTAGCCCGCGATGCGGTAGCGCAGTTCGGCGCGGGCGGTGGCGCGGTCGCCCGAGCGGTTCAGGCCGGCCAGACGGTAGGACCAGCCGGACAGCGGAACGTCCCGCAGGTTCGCCAGGCCGGTTCCGGCGCCGGCCGCCGCGCCGGTGGCACGGAACGCCGCCTCGTCCCGGTCCAGGACCGCGGCCGCCCGCCGGTCGAGGACCCGCCGCACGTCGGCCGCCGCGGTGTCGGGCGCCGTCCGGCCGCCGCAGCCGACGAGCCCGGCGAGCAACAGCACCAGGGAGAGCCCCGCTCGCGACGCACACCTTCGACCAGCCATTCTCCCGATCGTACGGTGCCCGCGCCCGCCCGCCGGAACGCTCGCCCGGCCCGTACGGCGCCGGCCGCGCGGCCCGTCAGACGCGGGTGACGGACGAGATCGGCATCATCCCGACCGGGTCGTAGCGCACCGGGGCTCCCGGGTAGGGCGCGTGGATGACCTGGCCGTTGCCCACGTACATCGCGACATGGCTGGCGTCGGACCGGTAGGTGACCAGGTCACCGGGCCGCGCCTCGGAGAGCGGGATCCGCCGTCCGGCGAACCGCTGGGCCTGCGAGGTGCGCGGCAGACCGACCCCGGCGTGCGCGTAGGACCACTGCATGAGGCCCGAACAGTCGAAGCCGCCGGGCCCGTTGGCGCCCCACACGTAGGGGCGGCCGAGTGCCGAACGGGCCGCGGCGAGGGCGACGGCCGCGCGCGAGGAGGACGCGACGGAGTCGCCGAGGCCGGGCAGGTCGCCACGCGCCGAGCGCGACGACCGGCCGTAGGCGGCGCGGTCGGCGTACGGCAGTGAGTCGAGCAGTTGCCTCGCCCTGGCCAGTTTGCCCTCGATGACCCGCTTGTTCCGGGCCACCGCCGTACGGCTGCGCTCCAGTTCGGCGAGTTTCCCGTGGGCCTCCTCGCGTTCCTGGGCCAGGTCGCGCAGGGCGAGCTGGAGGTCCTTGAGTTCGCCGGCCTGGCGGGTGTTGATCCGGTCGAGCGCGGAGGCCTTGTCGAGATAGTCGTCCGGGTCGGTGGAGAAGAGCAGCGCGAGGGACGGGTCGATGCCGCCCGAGCGGTACTGCGCCCCGGCGAGCGAACCGAGTTCGTCCCGCATGGTGTTGACGCGGTCCTGCTGCCGGGCGATCTCGTCCTGTGCCGTGCCGATCTGCTCGCGCAGCGCGTCACCGCGTTCGTCGGCCTTGTCGTACGCCTCGGTGACCTTCTCCGCCTGGGCGTAGAGGCGGTCCACCTCGGCCCGGGTGTCGTCCTGCGGCGCCGCGGAGGCGGGCAGCGTGCCGAGTGCGGCGGCCGCCGCGGACATCACGCAGGCGGCGACACCGAAGGCGCCGGCGCCCCGGTCGAAGCCGCTCGGTGCAAGGCGGCGATGGAACCCCACGGGTGACCGCACTCCCTTCCGCTGACGTTCCCCCACCGTCGGGGCAACGCGGCAGACAGTAACCGCGCGGACACGCACCGGCCAAAGACCCCCGCGGGCACGCACAGTGACGCCCCGCCGGAGACGCAGGTCACCGACGGGGCGTGGGGTCAGCGCGAGTTGTCGCAATTCGCCCGTTTGGGCGGAGCTGCGGGAGAGCGCCGAGGGCGGGCGCCGGATCCGGGCCCGCCCCTGCGGATCAGATCCGGACGCCGAACTGGAAGGGCATGTTGCCGATCGCCTCGTAGCGGACGACCGCGCCGGTGTGCGGGGCGTGCAGCACCTGGCCGTTGCCTGCGTAGAGGCCGACGTGGTGCTGGTCGCCGTAGAAGATGACCAGGTCGCCGACCTGGAGATCGCTCTGCGAGTAGATGCGGGTGCCCGCGTTGGCCTGGGCCTCCGAGGTGCGGGGTATGGTCACGCCGGCCTGGGCGTACGCCCAGGAGGTGAGGCCCGAGCAGTCGAACGAGCTGGGGCCGGAGGCGCCGTAGACGTACGGCGAGCCGATCACGCTCTGGGCGGCGGCGAACGCGGCGCCGGCACGGCCCGAGGCGGCCTTGGTGGTGCCGAGGTCGACGCGCTCGCTGGCGCGGGTCGCCCGCTCCTGCTCCTGGGACGCCAGCGCCGCCTTCTCCTGCGCCGTCAGCGAGTTCAGGAGCTTCTGCGCGGAGCCCAGCTTGCTCTGGACTTCCTTCTTCTTCTTGGCGAGCTCGGCCCGGGTGTCGGCGAGGTCCTTGAGCTTCGCGGAGGCCTCGGCACGCTGCTGGGCGAGCGAACGCTGCTTCTCCTGGACCTTCTTGAGCGACCCGACCTGCTGGGCGCTCAGCTGGTCCATGGCCGAGGCCTTGTCCAGGAAGTCGTCCGGGTTCGAGGAGAGGAAGAGGGCCACGGAGGGGTCGATGCCGCCGGTGCGGTACTGGGCACTGGCCATCGAACCGAGACCGTCACGCAGGTCGTTGAGCTCCTGCTGACCGCGGGCGACGTTGTCCTGGAGAGCGCTGATCTGCTTCTGCAGCTTCTGCTGCTTCTCCTTGGCGCCGTCGAGCTTCTCGGTGGCCTGCTCGGCCTCCTGATAGAGCTTGTCGACCTTGGTCTTGACCTCGTCCTTGTTGGGCTTCTCGGACGGGGCCGCGTTGGCGGCGTTGGCGCTGAGCACAACGGCAGCAGCTGCGGCGGTGGTGAGCACGGTCACACGGGTGCGGCTCGGCTGCTTGGGTCGACGGTGGGACGCCACGAAGGCGAGCTCCTTCTTCCTCCAGCCGCCTGCCGAAAACGCCGACGGGCGGTGCCCCTCCACCGTCACTCCTCATGAGTGATCACCCTAGTTGGAGGTTCGAGCCACGACCCTAGTGACCTACTTGTGATCAGTTCAAATCCAAACCTGAAAATTCTTTGTCACCGAGCGCATTCTTTGCCATCAACTCACCTGCAGTGATGTCCGCTTGACACTACGTCGTGTGAAGGTCCGACCAATTCGGTCATCAGCGCCCACAGGTTGCGCATGGTGCGTACGCGGCTCATGCGACTTAGGCCGCGGATCGCCGGGCACGTGAAGACCGGGGCCTGGAGGGCGAGATGGGGCTCTCGAACGTGAAGGAAAGGCGCAATCCGGACGCGAGGGAAGAGGCGTCGCTCAGCCGCGCGAGAAGCGCTTGAGGAGCACCACGGACGCCACCGGCCGGGCGCCCGCCTTGGCGATCCCGTCGGCCACCTCACGGTCGGTCGACACGACGATGACCGGCCGGCCGGGCGGCTCGGCGCGCACCAGCTGACGGATCAGCTCGTCCGCCGTGACTCCGGGCTTGGAGAACAGCACCCGCACCCCGCGCGGGGGCGCGAGGAGCACCGGCGCGGCCAGTTCGGCCCCGTCGAAGACACAGGTGACCTCGGCGCCGGTCTGCGCGGCCAGTTGCGAGAGCTGCCCCAGCAGCCGCAGCCGCTGCTTCTCCAGAGGCATCTGGGGATAGCCGGTCTTGGTGACGTTGTAGCCGTCGACGACCAGATGCGCCTGGGGCAGCGCGAGCAACTGGTCCAGGATCGCGGGGTCGTTCTCGGACAGCGCGCGGGTGGCGATGTCCTTCGGGGTCATTCGTCCCGGTTCGACCGCTTCCACCGTCTCCGCGGGCCGCACGGAGACGGGGGGCAACGCCAGTTCCCGGCGCAGCCCCTGGGCCGCTTCCAGCACCGTGTCCAGCAGCAGTCGCACCCGCATGTCCTCGACGCTGCGCCCCTCGCGGGCCGCCTTGCGGGTGGCCTCCAGGGCGGCCTCGGCCTCCGCGAGACGCGCCTTGAGCCGCCGCGTCTCGCTCTCGGCCGCGGACACCTGGGCCTGGCTCTCCGCCCTCGTCCCGTCCGTCTCGGCCTGGAGCTTGCGCAGCGCCGCCTCGCCGCGCTTGACGTCGCTGAGAGCCCCGCGCAGCTTGCGGTGAAGCGATTCCGCTTCCTTCCGGGCCGATTCCAGCTCCGTGCGCAGCCGTTCGGTCTCGGCCCGCGTCTGCCCGCGGGCCTCCGCGAGTTCCGCGCGCAGCCGGTCCAGCTCGACGCGGCTCTCCTCGTCGGCGCGCTCGGCGTCCGCCCGCAGGGCCTCCTCGCCGGCGGCGGTCACGAGCTTCACCCAGCCGGGGGGACGCACGACATAGGCCGCGGCCGCCACGTCCAGCGGGTCCGCGGCCGGGGGCGGCGCGCCCGAGTCGAGAGCGCCGACGAGCTCGGGCTGGGTCTCTCTGAGCTTCTCGGCGATGCGCTGTCTGAACAGCGGGTCCGTCTCCAGCGCCGTCGCCATGGCGTTGCCGGCGAACTTGGCGCGGCGATTCGGGGCGAATCGGGCGTACTGCCGCAGTTGTGCGGGCAGTTCGGACACCGTCAGGCCGCCGAAGCCGTCCGAGACGATCTGTACGACGCGTCGACGCACGCCGTCGGGCAGCGGACGGTCGAGCACCTCGGCGGTGCCGTCGTCCGGCTCCCCGCCTGTGGTCTCCACCATCCGTTCACCCCAATATCCGTGCGGGGCCCGCTCCGTCAGGAGCCGGCGCCCGGCCTGTCCACGAGTTCGACCTGATCCACCGCGTTGCACCAACGGCACCGCACCGACTCGATGGTCTCACTGACCACCTCGCGCTCCTCGACCTTGGGCTCTCCGGCCAGGTCCAGGTGCACATACTCGACGACCTTCGACGAGCGGGTCACGTCGAAACGCGTGAGGTTGCCGCAGAGGGCGCAGCGCCAGCGGGTCTTGGCGTCGGGCAGGGGAACCGTCATAGGGCAGCCGCATTCCTTCTAGTGTCCGTCCGGCCCCGGATTTCCCGGTGCTTTGGCTCGTAACCCTACGGCCTGGCGGGTACTCGACGCTCGGCTGTCCATGGCGGCGAGGCGGTCTGTGTGCATGGGTCCGGTTGCGTCATGCTCTGGACCATGATCGGCAATTGGAGTGCGACGGTCGGCAGGGCGCTGCGGGGCCGGTCGGCGCCGGTGACGTACGGACTGATCGTCCTGTGCTGCCTGATCTTCGTGATCGGTCCCGCCTCGGGTCTGGATCCCGCGTACGGCACCGGGGACGGGCTGCTGGTCGCGCAGCGGGCGTACTTCCGCCGCTGGGGCGTGGTGCCGGCCGGCCTGTTCGGCGGGGCGCCG
Source organism: Streptomyces sp. NPDC005281 (assembly GCF_040607495.1). NCBI lineage: Bacteria > Bacillati > Actinomycetota > Actinomycetes > Kitasatosporales > Streptomycetaceae > Streptomyces > Streptomyces sp. NPDC005281. Next base: position 18,034 of record NZ_JBEXGX010000009.1, read on the forward strand.
GGCGAGGCGCTCACTCCCGCGACCGCCCTGTTCATCCACGGCAGCTGGCTCCACCTCCTGGGCAACATGCTGTTCTTCTACGTCTTCGGGCTGATGACCGAGGAACGCATGGGGCACGTGGAGTTCGCCCTCTTCTACCTGGGCTGCGGGTATCTGGCCCTCCTCGGCTACGCGGCCGCCAACGCGAGCTCGCAGCAGTCCCTGGTCGGGGCCTCCGGGGCGATCTCCGCGGTGCTCGGCGCGTTCCTCTACCTGTTCCCCAGGGCCCGGGTGACCAGTCTCTTCCCGTTCCTGTTCTTCCTGCCGCTGCGGTTCCCGGCCTGGGTGGTGCTGCCGTTCTGGTTCACGCTGCAATGGCTGGCGGCGGGCCGCAGCTCCTCGGGCCCCGGGGTCGCCTACCTGGCCCACCTGATCGGCTTCTCCCTGGGTTTCGCCTACGCCTGGGCGCGGTTCCGCGGCCGCCCGGCGATCGTGCCCCTCCGCGGGGTGCTGCCGGGGCCCCCGGTGGAGCGGCCGGGCCGGGTGGACCGCGAGTAGGGTGAGATCCCCAGCAGCGGCCCCCTAGGGAGAGAACCAGCCGTGATCACCGCGATCGTCCTCATCAAGACCAGCGTGGACCGGATCCCCGAGATCGCCGAGTCGATCGCGTCACTGGAGAGCGTCAGCGAGGTCTTCTCCGTCACCGGCACCTACGACCTGATCGCGATGGTCCGGGTCAAGGCCCACGACGATCTCGCGGACGTCATCCCCGGCAAGATCAGCAAGATCCCGGGCGTCGAGGCGACGGACACGCACGTGGCGTTCCGTACGTACTCCCAGCACGACCTGGAGGCGGCGTTCGCGATCGGTCTCGACTCCTGACCGACGCGGCACCGCCTCCGGGCGGAACCGTTCTCGGCGTCAGAACGCGGGGACGCAACGGCCGCCCTCGGTGCGGTACTGCCAGCGCGCGCCGTCCCTGACGAGCTCGCGCACCGCGCGGACGAACCGCTCGACGTGCTCGTCGGGGGTGCCGGCCCCGAAGCTGACGCGGATCGCGTTGAGGGACTTCTCGCCGGGGGCAGCCTCGGGGGCTCCGCACTCCCCCTGGGTCTCCGGCGCGCTGCCGAGCAGCGTGCGGACGAGCGGGTGGGCGCAGAAGAGGCCGTCGCGGACGCCGATGCCGTACTCGGCGGAGAGCGCCGCCGCGAAGTGCGAGCTGTTCCAGCCCTCGACGACGAAGGAGATGACGCCGACCCGCGGGGCGTCGTCGCCGAAGAGGGACAGGACCCGGACCTCGGGGACCTCGGCGAGACCCTCACGGACCGTGCGGATCAGACGCTGCTCGCGGGCGAGAAGGTTGTCGAAGCCCTCCTCGGTGAGGGCCTTGCAGGCCGAGGCGATCGAGTAGGCGCCGATGACGTTCGGCGAGCCGGCCTCGTGCCGGGCGGCGCTGTCGTGCCACTCCACGTCCACGCCGCCGTCCGCGCGCCGGGTCACCTTGCGGCTGGCGCCGCCGCCCGCGAGGTACGGGTCGGCCTCGCGCAGCCAGTCGGAGCGGCCCGCGAGGACACCGGAACCGAAGGGCGCGTACAGCTTGTGCCCGGAGAAGGCGACCCAGTCGACGTCGAGGTCCTGGACCGACACCGGGTGGTGCGGGGCGAGCTGCGCGGCGTCGAGGACGATACGGGCGCCGTACGCGTGCGCGGCGGCGGCCAGCTCCCGCACCGGCCACAGTTCGCCGGTGACGTTCGAGGCGCCGGTGACGCAGACCAGGGCCGGTCCGTGGGGGTCGCGGCCGGCGAGGGCTCGCTCCAGGGTGTCGACGGCCTCGCCCGGGGTGCGCGGGGCGTTCAGGTAGGTGACGCGGGCGTCGCGCCAGGGCAGCAGCGAGGCGTGGTGCTCGGTCTCGAAGACGAAGACCTGGCAGTCGGCGGGGAGCGCGGCGGCGAGCAGGTTGAGCGAGTCGGTGGTGGAGCGGGTGAAGACGACCTGGTCGCCGGCGCGGCAGTCGAGGAACTCCTCGACGGTCCTGCGGGCGTTCTCGAAGAGGTCGGTGGAGAGCTGCGAGAGGTAGCCGGCGCCCCGGTGGACGCTGCCGTAGTACGGCGCGTACGCGGCGACGTCGTCCCACACCCGCTGGAGGGCGGGCGCGCTGGCCGCGTAGTCGAGAGCCGCGTAGGTCACCTCGCCGCCGGTGACGAGCGGGACGGTGACATCCCGGCCCAGAACGGCCAGAGGGGCACAAAGGGACTGGTCGGCGGCAACGGTGGAGACAGACATGGCGAGCTCCTGTGAGAGGCAGGCGGGATCACCGCGCGAGCCGGCCGCCCGAAGGCGTGGCTCAGCGCGGGAAAGGGTGAAAAAGGGTGTGCGGGGGCGGGGCTCTACGCCCTATCGCATTCGCTTGCTCACAGAAGGCTCCCTCGTACGACCAGGACCCCTGGTTGCGTCCGCCCGAGGGGGCGGGAGGGGTCCGCGCTTGCCGTAGGCCTCGCTGCCTACGACCTGGTCCTCACCCGGGGCACCCCGCCACGGACGGAGGGTTGCCGGACAGCCGGCCGGGGCCTGATGGCTGTCACTCATGACCTGATACAGCATCTTGCCAGAGGATCTTCCACGCGCAAGGCGCAGTCCAGGATCCGGACTGCGCCTCGCTCCGTGTCAGGGGCGGATCAGCGGGGCGGGTTCCCGAACCCGTGGCCCGTTCAGGCGTTGCTGGCCGCCACCCAGCGGTCCAGGGTCAGCCTCGCGGCACCCGAGTCGATCGCCTCGGCCGCCTTCTCCATGCCGGCGCGGAGCTGGTCGGCGAGCGACGCGCCGGTCGGCGACAGGGCCACCAGCGCCGCGGCCGAGTTCAGCAGGACCGCGTCCCGTACGGGCCCGGTCTCGCCGTCCAGCACCCGCCGGGCGACCTCCGCGTTGTACGAGGCGTCGGCGCCGCGCAGGGCCTCCACGGGGACGATGTCGAGCCCGACGTCGCGCGGGTCGAAGCGCTCCTCGGTGACCGCGCCGTCGCGGACCACCCAGACGTGGGAGCCCGCCGTGGTGGTCAGCTCGTCGAGACCGTCGTCACCGCGGAAGACCAGCGAGGAGTTGCCGCGCTCCGCGAACACGCCCGCCACGATCGGCGCCATCCGGGCATCGGCGACGCCGACCGCCTGGGCCTTCACCCGCGCCGGGTTGGTCAGCGGTCCGAGCACGTTGAAGGTGGTCCGGATGCCCAACTGGCCGCGGGCCGCCGCCACATGACGCAGCGCCGGGTGGAACTTGACCGCGAAGCAGAAGGTGATCCCGGCCTCCTCGGCCACCGCGGCGACCCGGCTCACCGGCAGTTGGAGATTGACGCCGAGCTTCTCCAGGACGTCCGACGCCCCGGACGCGGAGGACGCCGCCCGGTTGCCGTGCTTGACGACCTTGGCGCCGGTGCCGGCCACCACGATGGAGGACATCGTGGAGATGTTGACGGTCTTCGCGCCGTCGCCGCCCGTTCCGACGATGTCGACGGTGTGCCCGGGCACTTCGATCACATTGGCGTGCTCGTACATCGCCCGGACGAGTCCGGCGATCTCCTGGACGGTCTCGCCCTTGGCCCGCAGGGCGACCACGAACCCGGCGATCTGCGCGTCGGTCGCCTCGCCGCGCATGATGCGGTCCATCGCCCAGGCCGTGTCGTCCGCGCTCTGGTCGCGGCCTTCGAGCAGTCCGTTCAGTACGGCGGGCCAGGAACGGCCCGCCGCGGTGTCGCCTCCAGCGGGGTTCACAGCGCTCATGGTCGCTCCTGGGTTCGTAGGTCACACGGTCGCGGGTGACCCGGTCGTGGGTGACGCGGTCGCGGGTGACGCGGGGTGGATCGCCCCGCACCACCGGGTGAGTCCACCCTATCCAGCCCGGAGACGGCGAAGAGCCCCGTCCAGTGCATGGACGGGGCTCCTGCCGTGGCGGACTGCCGGGGATCAGTGGTGGCCGTGGCCGCTCGCGATCTCCTTGTACTCCTCGACGGTGGGCTTGGGGATCTGGCCTTCCTCCCCGTAGAAGCCCTCGCTCATCTTGGCGCGCAGCTTCTGCGCGCCCGAGACCTTGCGCTCGACACCGTTCTCGTCGACCGTCGGGCCGATCTCGGCCGGCTTGTACTGCTCGTGCGCGGTGAGCGTGTGCAGCGCGTCCTGGCTGAGCGGCTCGTGCACCTCGATGAACTCACCGTGCGGCAGGCGCTTGATGATGCCCGACTCGCGGCCGTGCAGCACCTTGTCCCGGTCCCGGCGCTGGAGGCCGAGGCAGATCCGCTTGGTGGCGATGAAGGTGAGCACCGGCACGACGAAGAAGGCGATCCGCACGAACCAGGTGATCGAGTTGATCGCCAGGTGGAAGTGCGTGGCCCAGATGTCGTTGCCGCCGCCGACGAGCAGGACGAAGTACCAGCTGATCCAGGCGGCACCGAACGCGGTCCGGGTCGGGACGTTGCGCGGGCGGTCCAGGATGTGGTGCTCGCGCTTGTCGCCGGTGACCCAGGACTCGATGAACGGGTAGACCGCGATCGCGACCAGGACCAGCGGGAAGATCACCAGCGGGATGAACACGCCCAGGACGAGCGTGTGACCCCAGAGGTTGATCTCCCAGCCCGGCATGACACGGATCAGGCCTTCGGAGAAGCCCATGTACCAGTCGGGCTGGGCGCCCGTGGACACCATGTCCGGACGATACGGACCCATCGACCAGATCGGGTTGATCGAGGCGATCGCCGCGATGGCCGCGATGACACCGAAGACCAGGAAGAAGAAGCCTCCGGCCTTGGCCATGTAGACCGGCAGCAGCGGCATGCCGACGACGTTGTTGTTCGTCTTGCCGGGACCCGCGAACTGCGTGTGCTTGTGGTAGAAGACCAGGATCAGGTGGCCGACGACCAGGCCGAGCATGATGCCCGGCAGCAGCAGCACGTGCACCGAGTAGAAGCGGGCCACGAAGTCGCCGCCCGGGAACTCGCCGCCGAACAGGAAGAACGACAGGTACGTGCCCACGATCGGCACGGACAGGACCGCGCCCTCCATGAAGCGGACGCCGGTGCCGGAGAGCAGGTCGTCCGGGAGCGAGTAACCGGTGAAGCCGGTGAACATGCCGAGGACGAACAGCAGGAATCCGAAGACCCAGTTGATCTCACGGGGCTTGCGGAACGCACCCGTGAAGAACACGCGCATCATGTGCACGAACATGCCGGCGAGGAAGACCAGCGCGGCCCAGTGGTGGATCTGCCGGATCAGCAGGCCACCGCGCACATCGAAGGAGATGTGCATGGTCGAGTTGAACGCCTCGGACATCAGCTGTCCCTGCAGGGGGACGTAACTGCCGTTGTACTGCACCTCGTTCATCGACGGGTGGAAGAACAACGTCAGGTACACACCCGTGAGGATGATGATGATGAAGCTGTAGAGGCAGATCTCACCCAGCATGAACGACCAGTGGTCGGGGAAGATCTTGCGCATGTTGGACTTGGCCAGGGAGTAGATCCCCAGACGGCCGTCGGCCCAGTCTGCGACCCGCTCACCGGCGGGCGCCTTCTCGCGCGAGGGGCGCGAGTCGGAGGTGGTGGTAGTGCTCATCCGCGCTCCCAGAATGCAGGACCGACGGGCTCTTCGAAGTCGCTGAGCGCTTCGAGGTAACCCTCAGCGTTCACGCCGATGCGCAGCTGCGGCAGGGCGTGACCGGCCGGGCCGAAGATCACCCGGGCGCCGTCGGAGAGGTCGAAGGTGGACTGGTGGCACGGGCACAGCGCGTGGTGCGTCTGCTGCTCGTACAGGGAGATCGGGCAGCCGACGTGGGTGCAGATCTTCGAGTACGCCACGATGCCCTGGTAGGACCACTCGAGTTCCTGCTTGTCCTTGATGTCGTCCGGCTGGAGCCGGATGATCATCAGGGCCGACTTGGCGATCTCCTTCTGGAAGTCCTCGTCGTCCTGCTCCAGGCCCTCGGGCTTGGCGAAGGTGAGCGAGCCGACGGCCACGTCCGAGGGACGCAGCGGCTCGTTCGTGTTCATGTTGACGAGGAGCTTGCCCTTGGACCACAGCGTGTGGCGCAGCTTCGTGCCGGGCAGCGGGCCGAGGTCGCGCAGCAGCACGACGCCGGAGAGCGGGAACAGGGCCAGCGCGCCGAACATCGTGTTGCGGATCAGCTTGCGGCGGCCGAGCGCGGACTCCTTGGCGCCGTCCCGGAAGTCGGCCAGGACCTTCGCCTTGACGTCGGGCGCGGCCTCGATCGGGTGACGCTCGTCGGCGATCTCGACGTCGGACATCAGGGTGCGGGCCCAGTGGACCGCGCCCGCGCCGATCGAGAACAGCGCCACACCGAGACACATGCCCAGCGCGAAGTTCAGCGCGCCGATGTGCCCGAGCGGGAACACGAAGATCGACTTGTCGTTCGGGATCGCCACGTACGAGGCGATGAAGCCGACGGTGGCAACCATCGACAGCACGAACAGCATGGCGACCAGACGCTCGGACCGCTTGGCGGCCTGCTCGTCGATGTCCTGGATGCGGTGCTCGTGGGGCGGCAGCCCCGGGTCCGCGAACGGGTTCTGCTCGTCCGCGACGGCTACCGGACCGTGACCGTGACCGGCGTGGTCGTCGGAGGCCCGCTCAGCGGGCACGTTCTCTTCTGGAATGTCTTGGCTACTCATGACTTCTTGGCCTTTGCGGTCCGAGCGGCGACCCAGACGGCGACGGCGACCAGGGTTCCGAGACCGAAGACCCAGCCGAACAGGCCTTCGCTGACCGGCCCGAGGCCGCCCAGCTCGAGTCCGCCCTGGCTCACGGTTTCGTCACCGTTGACCGCGTCGAGGTACGCGATGATGTCCTGCTTGTTCTTCTCCGTCAGCGTCGTGTCGGGGAAGGACGGCATGTTCTGCGGGCCCGTCTGCATGGCCTCGTAGATGTGCTTCGGGTCGACACCCTCAAGGCTCGGCGCGTACTTGCCGTGGGTCAGCGCGCCGCCCTTGCCGGTGAAGTTGTGGCACTGGGCGCAGTTCGTGCGGAAGAGTTCACCACCGTTGGCGATGTCCGCGCCGCCGGGGCTGACCTGGTTCTTGGTCGGGATCGCGGGGCCGGCGCCGAGCGAGGCGACGTAGGCCGCGAGCTGGTCGATCTCGGCCTGCGAGTAGATGACCTTCTTCTTCGGGATCTGAGCGCCCGGCTGCTGGGCCGGCATACGGCCGGTGCCGACCTGGAAGTCGACCGCGGCTGCGCCGACGCCCACCAGGCTCGGACCGTCGGAGCTGCCCTGACCGCCGGATCCGTGGCAGCTTGCGCAGCCCACGGAGTACAGCTTCTGGCCCTCGGTGATACCGAGGGACTGTGCGGTTTCGTCGGCCTGCGCCTTGCCCGCGGGTGCGAACGCGGCGTACAGCCCCCCGGTGGCCGCCAGCGCGAGGAGTAGGACGACGACCGCCGCCAGCGGATGGCGTCGTCGTGCGGAGAGCTTTTTCACGGATTACCCCGGTGTCAGGATCTTCTGCGTCGGTGCTTCTGGATGTTTCGGGCGGTGCGCCCGATTACTTGATCAGGTAGATCGTGGCGAAAAGGCCGATCCAGACGACATCGACGAAGTGCCAGTAGTAGGACACGACGATGGCTGCGGTCGCCTGCTCGTGAGTGAACCTCCGAGCCGCGTAGGTGCGACCGAGGACCAGCAGGAAGGCGATGAGTCCGCCCGTCACATGCAGTCCGTGGAAGCCGGTGGTCAGGTAGAACACCGAGCCGTACGGGTCGGAGGAGAGCGAGAGCCCGTCCTTCTTGACCAGTTCGGTGTACTCGAAGACCTGACCGCCGATGAAGATCGCACCCATGATGAAGGTGACGATGAACCACATCCGGAGCTTCTTCACGTCCCCGCGCTCGGCGGCGAAGACGCCGAGCTGACAGGTCAGGGAGGAGAGCACCAGGATCGTGGTGTTCGTCGCGGAGAACGGAAGGTTGAGATGGCTTGCCATCTCCTTCCAGTGATCCGGCCCGGTCACCGATCGCAGGGTGAAGTACATCGCGAAGAGGGCCGCGAAGAACATCAGCTCGGAACTCAGCCAGATGATGGTTCCGACGCTGGTGAGGTTCGGCCGATTGACCGACGGGTGCGCGTGCCCGGTTTCTACTGTCGTTGCTGTCGCCACGACCGACATTATGTCGGTCGCTTATCCCGCCCTCACGCCGGGGGGTGCCGTTCGGGGTGTTGACCGGGTGTGTCCAGCCCGTATGGACCATCGAAGCCGTGTCCGAACCGGTGCTGACGAGGTGTTCAAGGGAGTACCATCCGCGCATCGGGCCGGGGACGATCAGCCCGATCGCACGATGTCCGTACGACGCTGACGTCTCGGAGGAAGAATGCAGCCGACCGCCACGGTGCTGGTCTACAGCGACAACTCCAACACCCGCGCGCAGGTGCGGCTCGCCACCGGGCGCAGGCCCGCCCCGGACGTGCCGCTCGTCGAGTTCATCGAGTGCGCGACGCCGGCAGCCGTCATCAAGGAGCTCGACAAGGGTGGCATCGACGTCTGCGTGCTGGACGGCGAGGCGGTGCCGATGGGCGGCATGGGGGTGTGCCGGCAGATCAAGGACGAGATCTTCAACTGCCCGCCCGCGCTGGTGCTCATCGGGCGCCCGCAGGACGCCTGGCTGGCCACCTGGAGCCGCGCGGACGCCGCGGTGACCCTGCCGGTCGACCCGGTGGAGTTCGCCGCCTCACTGGCCTCCCTGCTCCGTCGCAGGAACCTTCTCAGCGCCTGAGGACGAGGTGGACCCGCGCCCCCGCGAGGGGCGCGGGTCCGGTCCGTCCGGCTCGCTGGGCGCGTCACGCGCTCTCGGGGCGCAGTCTGGCGCGCTGGGCCGGGCTCGGGGCGTCCGGGGACCCGGCCACCAGCGCGCTGCCCTCGCGCCAGTTCTTCCAGTCCATGTTCCAGTCGCCGAAACCGTTGCCGAACGCGTCCATGGTCTTGCCGTCGGAGTTGACGACCTTGACTATGTCTCCGGCGTTGAACGTGTTGAAGAACCACTCGGCGTTCGCGGTGCTCATGCCGGTGCAGCCGTGGCTGACGTTGGCGTACCCCTGGGAGCCGGTCGACCAGGGCGCGGCGTGGACGTACTCGCCGCTCCAGGTGACCCGGGTGGCGTAGTACACGGGCAGGTCGTAGGAGTCCGCACTGCCCTCGGCGATGCCGACGGTGGTTCCGCGCATCCGTACGAGGTACTCCTTCTCGAGCACGACCTTGACGCCGTTGCGCGTGTCGAAGCCGGGCTTGCCGGTGGTGACGGGGATCTCCTTGATGTCCTCGCCGTTGCGGTAGACGGTCATGGTGTGCGAGCCGGCGTCGGTCAGGGCGAGCATGCTGTCCCCTGTGGTGATCTTCACGGGCTTGGCGTCGCCGCCCCACAGCCGTTCGCCGACCCTGACGCCGGAGAGGTTGCTGTGGGCCGTGATGGTGGCGTGGGCGGGCCAGTACTCCTTGGGGCGGTAGTGGAGCGTCTTGTCGTCGACCCAGTGCCAGGCGCCGTCCACCGCGGGGGTGGAGTCGACTCTCAGGGCGCGTTCGACGATCGTGCGGGCCGCCTTGTCCTTGACGGGGGCGCTGAGTACGGCGGTGACGGGCTGGCCGACGCCGTACTTGCCCGTCTTGGGCCCGAACTCGACGTTCAGCAGCTTCTTCGTCTTGGGCGTGCTGGTGTCGAAGGCGATGACCTTGCGGCCGGGGGCGCCGTCCGTGTCCTCGGTGCTCACGTGCACCGTGTAGTGGGCGCCTGCGGCCAGGGGCGAGGTGCTGTGCCACCGGGTGCCGTCGGCGGACAGTTCGCCCGCTACGTAGCGTCCTGACGCGTCCGTGGCGGTCACGTCGGTGATGCGCCCAGCGTCACTCTCGGTGGTGATTTCCAGGGGCTTGTCGGGGTCGATCCGGGTCTGCTTCTTGCTGTCCTCGGAGAGTCCCTTGAACGAGATCTGTCCCGCCGCGTCGTACGGCTTCGCCGAGAGCGGGTGGTCGTCGGAGCCGCAGGCGGCGGCGCCGGCACCGAAGGCGACCACCAGCCCGGTGCAGCTGACGACCGTGCGGATTCGCGGTGAGTGGTTCATGAGTCCACGCTATGAACGCCCGTCAAGCACGGCGCGCCGGGTGGGCCGAGCGAGGGACGGAAGACGCGGCAAACGAGGGAGCCCGGACTCTCCTGACGGAGTGTCCGGGCTCTCACGTGTTCAGCGCGTGCTACTGGGTGCGGTTCTCACCGTGGTAGTACTCGAAGACCCAGCCCCACAGGCCGAGCATGATGAGCGGCGCCGAGAAGTACAGCAGCCACCAGCCGAAGACGACGCCCAGGAAGGCGAGCGCGCCACCGGTGCCGAGCGCGAGCGGCTGCCAGCTGTGCGGGCTGAAGAAGCCCACCTCGCCGGCCTCGTCCGCGACGTCGGCCTCCTTGTCGTCCTGTGCCAGGGCGTCGACCCGCCGGGCCGTGAAGGCCAGGTAGTAGCCGATCATCATGCTCAGGCCGAAGCCCATGAAGAGGGCCGTGGTGCCGGCCGGCTCCTTGGACCAGACGCCGTAGACAACCCCCATGATGAGGATGAACAGCGCCAGCCAGATGAACATCTTGCCTTGGACCTTCACTTGCCGGCCTCCTTTCCACCAGGAAGGGCCGACGAACCGTGACCGGCGGTCTCGAGCTGGTCGAGAGCGGCGATCTCCGGGTGGTGCAGGTCGAACGCCGGGGATTCACTGCGGATCCGCGGCAGGGTGAGGAAGTTGTGCCGCGGCGGCGGGCAGGAGGTCGCCCACTCCAGCGAACGGCCGTAACCCCACGGGTCGTCGACCTCGACCTTCTTGCCGTACTTCGCCGTCTTCCACACGTTGTAGAGGAACGGCAGGATCGACAGGCCCAGCAGGAACGAGCTGATCGTCGAGATCGTGTTCAGCGCGGTGAAGCCGTCGGCCGCGAGGTAGTCCGCGTAGCGACGCGGCATGCCCTCGGCACCGAGCCAGTGCTGCACCAGGAACGTGCCGTGGAAGCCCACGAACAGCGTCCAGAAGGTGATCTTGCCGAGCCGCTCGTCGAGCATCTTGCCCGTCATCTTCGGCCACCAGAAGTGGAAGCCGGAGAACATCGCGAACACCACGGTGCCGAACACCACGTAGTGGAAGTGCGCCACCACGAAGTAGGAGTCGGACACGTGGAAGTCCATCGGCGGCGAGGCCAGGATGACGCCGGTCAGACCACCGAAGGTGAAGGTGATGAGGAAGCCGACCGCCCAGAGCATCGGTGTCTCGAAGGACAGCGAGCCCTTCCACATCGTTCCGATCCAGTTGAAGAACTTCACGCCGGTCGGTACGGCGATGAGGAACGTCATGAAGGAGAAGAACGGGAGCAGAACGCCACCGGTGACGTACATGTGGTGCGCCCACACGGTCACGGACAGACCGGCGATCGCGATGGTCGCGCCGATCAGGCCCATGTAACCGAACATCGGCTTGCGCGAGAACACCGGGATGACTTCGGAGATGATGCCGAAGAACGGCAGGGCGATGATGTACACCTCTGGATGGCCGAAGAACCAGAAGAGGTGTTGCCAGAGCAAGGCTCCGCCGTTGGCCGCATCGAAGACGTGCGCCCCGAATTTTCGATCCGCCTCCAGGGCGAACAGGGCCGCCGCGAGAACGGGGAAGGCCAGCAGCACCAGAACCGCGGTGAGCAGGACGTTCCACACGAAGATCGGCATACGGAACATCGTCATGCCGGGAGCGCGCATGCAGATGATCGTGGTGATGAAGTTGACCGCGCCGAGGATGGTGCCGAAGCCGGAGAAGGCCAGACCCATGATCCACATGTCCGCGCCGATGCCCGGCGAGCGGACCGCGTCCGACAGCGGGCTGTAGGCGAACCAGCCGAAGTCGGCCGCACCCTGCGGGGTGAGGAAGCCGCCGACCGCGATCGTCGAGCCGAAGAGGTACAGCCAGTACGCGAACATGTTCAGCCGCGGGAACGCCACGTCGGGCGCGCCGATCTGGAGCGGCATGATCCAGTTCGTGAAACCGGCGAACAGCGGCGTCGCGAACATCAGCAGCATGATCGTGCCGTGCATCGTGAACGCCTGGTTGAACTGCTCGTTCGTCAGGATCTGCAGACCCGGACGAGCCAGCTCGGCGCGCATGAGCAGCGCCATGACGCCGCCGATCACGAAGAACGCGAACGACGTGACCAGATAGAGCGTGCCGATGGTCTTGTGGTCAGTGGTGGTGAGCCACTTGATCACGACACTGCCGGGCTGCTTGCGCCGTACGGGCAGCTCGTTCTCGTAAGAGTCTTCGGCTGCGTCGGCACCCTGGGGTTCGTTGAGGATGCTCACAGGTTGTTCGTCTCCCGGTTCTTCTCGTGGCCCGTCTGCTCAATGCCGGCCGGGACGTAACCGGTCTGTCCCTTGACCGCGAGCTCCTTGAGGTGGGCCTCGTAGCGCTCGGGGGAGACGACCTTCACGTTGAAGAGCATCCGGGAGTGGTCGACGCCGCAGAGTTCGGCGCACTTGCCCAGGAAGGTGCCCTCACGGTTCGGGGTCACCTGGAAGGAGTTGGTGTGCCCCGGGATGACGTCCTGCTTCATGAGGAACGGCACCACCCAGAAGGAGTGGATGACGTCACGCGAAGTGAGGACGAAGCGGACCGTCTTGCCCTTGGGGAGCCAGAGGGTCGGACCCGGGTTGCCCGTCTGCGGGTTCCGCGAGGCGGGAGTGCCGACGTCGTAGACGCCGCCGGCGTTCGCCGGGAAGTCCTTCTTGAACCGGTCCGGAATGGCTGCCAGGTTCGGGTCCGTCTTGGCGTCACCGGAAGAACCGGGGACGTTCTCGACGTAGTTGAAGCCCCAGCTCCACTGGAAGCCGACCACGTTGACCGTGACGTCGGGCTTCGGGCTGAGACTGAGGAGCTTCGTCTCGTCTCGTGCGGTGAAGTAGAACAGCACCGAGACGATGATGAGCGGGACCACCGTGTACAGCGCCTCGATGGGCATGTTGTACCGGGTCTGCGGAGGAACTTCGACCTTGGTCCGGCTGCGCCGGTGGAAGATGACGCTCCACAGGATCAGGCCCCAGACCAGCACGCCCGTGGCGAGCGCGGCCGCCCACGAGCCCTGCCAGAGGGAGAGGATCCGCGGAGCCTCCTCCGTGACCGGGGTGGGCATACCAAGGCGGGGGAAGTCTTCCCAGTTGTACGAGCAGCCAGTGGCCGTCGCCAGGACCAGGCCCGCAGTCATTGCCTGCAGCAGCTTCCGCCGCATCGGGCGCCGCGGCGAGCGGTCGGAGCCGTTGGGACTCACGTAGCGCCTTCCCGAGAGTCTCGCCCGCGCTGTTGGCTGCGGCCTTCTCGCTGGTCGGTCGCCGCCCTGCGTCGGGCAGGGGTTTGGATGTTTATGCGGACCAAACCCTACTGGACGCTATTTGGGGTCGCGCGGGGAGGGTGCCCAACGCGCCGCCCGACTCCCCGAAGGAGTGCTGTTTCGCCTGCAAGGCCTTGTCAGAGCACCTGGAATGCCCCGGTCCGGATGGCTTCTGACGCCCCCTTGGGAGGTCCGGCGGCGGGGCTCGCGACGGGCAAACGTTGCCTGCCGCGGGACTAGCGTGGGGGCGTGTCCTACTTCGACGCCGCGTCCGCGGCCCCGCTGCATCCCGTCGCCCGGCAGGCCCTTCAGGTCTCGCTCGACGAGGGGTGGGCCGATCCCGCCCGCCTCTACCGCGAGGGAAGGAAGGCCCGGCTGCTTCTCGACGCGGCGCGCGAGGCGGCGGCCGAGGCGGCGGGCTGCCGCCCCGACGAACTGGCCTTCACCACCTCCGGCACCCGCGCGGTGCACTCCGGGATCGAGGGTGCGCTGGCGGGCCGGCGGCGCGTCGGACACCACCTGATCGTGTCAGCCGTCGAACACTCGTCGGTACTCCATTCGGCGGACCTCCACGAGGCGTCGGGCGGTGCGGTGACCCGCGTTCAGGTGGACCGCTCCGGACGGGTGTCCCCTTCTTCCTATGCCGAGGCCCTGGCACCCGGCACCGCGCTGGCCTGCCTCCAGTCCGCCAACCACGAGGTGGGCACGGAGCAGCCGGTGGCCGAGGTAGCACATGCGTGCCGGGAGGCAGGGGTGCCGCTGCTGGTGGACGCGGCGCAGTCGCTGGGCTGGGGACGGGTGGAGGGCGCCTGGTCCCTGTTGACGGCGAGTGCCCACAAATGGGGCGGCCCCTCGGGCGTCGGACTGCTCGTCGTACGCAAAGGGGTCCGGTTCGCGCCCCAAGGGCCCGTGGACGAGCGGGAGTCGGGACGCGCGGCCGGGTTCGAGAACATCCCGGCGATCGTCGCCGCGGCGGCCTCGCTGCGGGCCGTCCAGGCGGAGGCTGCGGTGGAGGCGGCACGGCTGCGTGAGCTGACGGAACGGATCCGCGCGCGGGTGCCCGCGCTGGTGCCGGACGTCGAGGTGGTCGGCGACCCGGTCCGCCGGCTCCCGGGGCTCGTCACCTTCTCCTGTCTCTATGTCGACGGAGAGACTCTGCTGCACGAACTGGACCGCGCGGGCTTCTCGGTCTCCTCGGGCTCGTCCTGCACGAGCAGCACCCTGACCCCCAGCCATGTCCTGAAGGCCATGGGTGTCCTGAGCGAGGGCAACGTGCGGGTGTCGCTGCCGCCCGGCACCGAGGAGAAGGACGTCGACCGCTTCCTGTCGGTGCTCCCGGGTGTGGTCTCGGGAGTGCGCGAGAAGCTGGGGGCACCGACGGCGGTGACGAAGGTTCCCGCGTCGCTCGACACGCTGGTGGTCGACGCGCTGGGCAGGCGCTGCCCGATCCCCGTCATCGAGCTGGCCAAGGTCATCGGGGACGTGCCGGTCGGCGGCACGGTCCGGGTCCTGTCCGACGACGGGGCGGCACGGCTCGACATCCCCGCGTGGTGCGAGATGAGGGGCCAGGAGTACGTCGGCGAGGAGCCGGCGGACCGCGGCTCGGCGTACGTCGTCCGCAGGCTGTCGTAACACCCGCGCCCAAAGCCTGGCCGGACCCCGGCGGGAACGAGACGGCCCGACCTGCGCCGGACCGGGCCGACCCCGACCTCAGCCGTACCGGGCCGGGCCCATGCCCCTCGGACCGGGCCGGGCCCATCCCCTCGAACCGGGCCCGGCCCGCCTCCGTAGAACGGAGACGGGCCGGGACCTCGGTCGGCTGCGGGGATCTAGGCGAGGTACGCCCGGACCTCCGTGGCGGCGTCGTCGCCGTACGCCTTGGTGAAGCGGTCCATGAAGTGGGCTCGGCTCAGCTGGTACTCCTGCGTGCCGACCGTCTCGATGACCAGGGTGGCGAGCATGCAGCCGACCTGGGCGGCGCGCTCCAGGTCCACTCCCCAGACGAGACCTGAGAGGAAGCCGGCGCGGAACGCGTCACCGACACCCGTCGGGTCCGCCTTGAGCTCCTCCTCGGGGCAGCCGACCTCGATCGGGTCGTGGCCGACGCGCTCGATCCGGACACCGCGCGAGCCGAGCGTGGTGACCCGGTGGCCGACCTTGGAGAGGATCTCCTCGTCGTTCCAGCCCGTCTTGGACTCGATGAGCCCCTTCTCGTACTCGTTCGAGAAGAGGAACGTCGCACCGTCCAGGAGGACCCGGATCTCGTCGCCGTTCATGCGCGCGATCTGCTGCGAGAAGTCGGCGGCGAAGGGGATCGCGCGCGAGCGGCACTCCTCGGTGTGGCGGAGCATCCCCTCGGGGTCGTCCGCGCCGATCAGGACGAGGTCGAGACCGCCGACCCGGTCCGCGACGGCCTTGAGCTCGATGAGGCGGGCCTCGCTCATCGCGCCCGTGTAGAAGGAGCCGATCTGGTTGTGGTCGGCGTCCGTGGTGCACACGAAGCGCGCCGTGTGCAGCACCTCGGAGATGCGCACGGAGGCGGTGTCGACGCCGTGCCGGTCGAGCCAGGCGCGGTACTCGTCGAAGTCCGAGCCGGCCGCTCCGACCAGGATCGGCCGGGTGCCGAGCTGGCCCATGCCGAACGCGATGTTCGCGCCGACCCCGCCCCGGCGGACATCGAGGTTGTCGACCAGGAAGGAGAGGGAGACCGTGTGCAGCTGATCGGCGACCAACTGGTCGGCGAATCGGCCGGGAAAGGTCATGAGGTGGTCGGTGGCGATGGAGCCGGTGACTGCGATACGCACGGCTAGGACACGCTCCTGCGAGGGGAGGGGATTGACAGTTAACGCTACCGGGTCCGCACGCGACCCCTGAAGGGCCAAAACTACCCGATAGTAGATCTTTCTTCGTGACGGCAACGGTGCATACGGTTCCGGTATGACGAACCTCAAGGTCCATGGCACCGCTCCGCTCGGCCCGGTCGGCGACCTCGAAGGCGATCTGGCGTCGCTGCGCGGCGACTGCGCCCGGATGGCCGGTCACTGGCTGGCCCCCGCACCTGTCCCTCCCCTGCATGTCTCTCCTTCCCTCATCCATGGGGTGACCGTTCCGCCCGCCTCGGCGCGGCTGCTGGACGCGATGTCCGACTACGGCGACTGACCGGCGGCCTCCGCTCGGCGCCGCCGAACGGGTGAGAGCCCCGGCGGCGCCGAACGGGTGAAAGGGAGTGCGCCGGCAGGGAACCGTGCGCTCCCCCGCTGCGTCCCACCGCTGTCCCCCGTGAAGGGGATGCGCCATACGACCCTGGAGTGCCCGTCATCGACAGGGCCGGGTCATGGGACAGCAGTGGAGCCGAAGGAGCGATGCGGTGAGCACCGAGCGACCCGACAACGACGCGACCGACCCCGCCGGGGGTCACGCCAGGGGTCCCGTCGAGAGCGCCGCCGACGACGCCGTCACGGATTCCCCCGGCGACGCGGTGGCGACTCCCGCCGGGGACGTCGTCGCGATTCCCGCCGGGAACCCGACCGGGGAGCCCGACGGGAACCAGGTCGAGGGTCCCGACGAGAGCGCGCCGGAGAGGGCACAGAGGACCGCGGAGTCCGACGCCGGCCCGGCCGAGAGTCGCGCCGAGGGTCCCGTCGAGGACACTCCGCAGGCACCCGCCAAGGAAGCGGCCCTAGCGCCCACCAAGAAGACAGCGCAGGCCCTCTCTGAGGTAGCAGCCGAGGAAGCGGCCCACGAGACGGTGGAGGGTGGTGCGGGCGCGACCGCATCCGGTGTGCCCGGCACCGTCACGGGTTCCCCCGAGGGAGTCGGCGCCGGCACCGCGGAAGACTCCGGCGCGGGCCACTACGCAGACTCAACTGCAGCAGGTCCCGTCGAGGGTGCCGGGGCCGGTGGAGGGCGGCGGCGGACCCCCGTGGTCGTCGCCTCGGTCGTCGCCGCCGTGCTGCTCGTCGGGGGCGGCGGCGCGTACTTCGCCGCGACGGCGTCCGGCGGCGGCAGTGCCACCACCCCCGGAGCCGACGCCACTCCCCCGCGGCTGGCCCTCGACGGCTACGTCGCGAGCACCGGGACCACGGGCGGCACCGCCGGTATCGCGCCCGGCGAGCCCGACCCCTACGGCACGACCTACCGCGCGAACGGCACGCTCCCCTCGGGTCCCGGCTCGGCGCATGTGCGGTGGGCCGAGGGCAGGGTGACCCGGGCCGAGGTGGCCCGGCTCGCGAAGGCCCTGGGCCTGGCGGGCACACCCCGGCTCGCCGGGGACGCCTGGACGGTCGGCAGCGTCAAGGACGGAAGCGAACCGAACCTTCGGGTCACCGCGGACGCGCCGGGGACCTGGACGTTCAGCTCCTCCCTGCCGGGAGGCGACAACTGCGCCAAGGTCACGATGTGCCCGCTCGCCGGCTCCGTCTCCCCGTCCGATTCCGCGCCGGGCCCGGTGAGCGAGTCGGCGGCGAAGAAGGCGGCGGCGCCCGTGCTGAAGGCGGTGGGCCAGGACGACGCGAAGCTGGACGCCGGCCAGCTCATGGATCGGGTGCGGGTGGTGAACGCCGACCCGGTGCTCGGCGGACTGCCCACGTACGGGTGGACGACCGGCCTGCGGATCGGCACGGACGGTCATGTCATCGGCGGCAGCGGCCGGTTGAAGACACCGGTGGAGGGAGACGCGTACCCGGTCGTCGGCGCGCGCAAGACGCTGGACCTGATGAACGGGCAGGCGTCGGCGACGGGCGGCAGGCGCATGGGCATCGGCGGCTGCGCCAGCCCCGTACCGCTGAAGGACCGGGACGAGATGCCGTGCGAGCACCCCTCCCCGGCGAAGCCGGAGGCGGTGACCGTCGAGAAGGCCGTCTTCGGACTGGCGGCGCAGCGCGCGAACGGGCGCCAGGCACTGGTGCCGTCCTGGCTGTTCGAGGTGCGCTCGCCCGGCGCGCAGGACACGTACACCGTGACGCATCCGGCGGTCGACCCGGCGTTCCTCGCCTCGCCGGAATCGCCCGCGCCGCCGAGCGCCGATCCGACCGTGCCGGTGCCGTCCGGCCGGCCGTCCTCGCCCGCGGCGACACGTGATGTCGGTGTCCAGGGCTACACGGCCCACGGCAGGGATCTGAGCGTCGACTTCACCGGCGGGGTGTGCGCCGACTACACGGTGTCGGCGAGCGAGAGTTCCGGCAGGGTCACCGTCACCGTGACGGAGAAGCCCTGGAAGAACAAGGTCTGCATCATGATCGCCAAGATCTACGAGAAGACCGTGCGCCTGGACGCGCCGCTCGGGGACCGCGAGGTCGTGGGCAGCGACGGCAAGGCGGTCCACCACGGGCGCTTCGGTGTCCCCGAGACCTCCAAGGCCTCGTCGGCGGGGCGCAGCTAGCGGCGCCCGGTCCCGGACACGCGAAGGCGGCGTCCCCGCGAGGGGGACGCCGCCTTCGTCCGTACTGGCGTGTACACGCGTGACCGGCCATGGCCGCGCGCCGTGGGGTCGGCCGCCCGACGACGCTCGAAGCCGGCCGGACACGGTCCGGGTGGCTTCGGGCCCGGTCGTCCGGGCCCGTCGGTCCGCGACTAGCTGAAGGAGTCGCCGCAGGCGCAGGAGCCCGTCGCGTTCGGGTTGTCGATCGTGAAGCCCTGCTTCTCGATGGTGTCCACGAAGTCGATCGAGGCGCCGCCCAGGTACGGGGCGCTCATGCGGTCGGTGACGACCTTCACACCGTCGAAGTCCTTGACGACGTCGCCGTCGAGCGAGCGCTCGTCGAAGAAGAGCTGGTACCGCAGGCCGGAGCAGCCGCCGGGCTGAACGGCGACGCGCAGCGCCAGGTCCTCGCGGCCTTCCTGGTCGAGCAGGGCCTTGACCTTGGCCGCGGCGGAGTCGGACAGCTGGATGCCGTCGCTCACGGTGGTGGTCTCGTCCGATACGGACATCTGCTTCTCTCCCGGGTTGTACGGAGACTGCTTGCCGACGGTTGCAACCGGCGGGGCCGCGGATTCATTCCGGGCCGTGCTCATGTCTTGTGCGTTCTCTCTTCATGCTCGCACATACGCCCGCGCACGAACACCGGCCTGTGGACAACCCCACGGACACCCGGGTGTCACCCGCCGGAGAGGCGACCGGGATTCACGTCACATGGACGCTATGGCCATCGTCAACGTGACGTGAAGCGGTTATGATAGATAGCGTCAAATAGACGAAAAGGCATCGTACCGCCGGACGCTCCCTACGAGCCCGGCGACCCGCAGAACAGAAAGGGTGCGTGTCGTGACCACCGCCCAGACCCAGGAGCTCGACGTACAGCCGACGCCCCTCGCCCTGCTGCTGCTCGGCCGCCAGGCCGATCCGAAGAGCGAGCGAGGTGTCGAGTGCCCCGGCGACCTGCCCTCGCCGTCCGACCCGGACCTGGTCGAGCGCGCGCGGGCGGCCAAGGAGAAGCTCGGCGACAAGGTCTTCGTGCTCGGCCACCACTACCAGCGCGACGAGGTCATCCAGTTCGCCGACGTCACGGGTGACTCCTTCAAGCTGGCCCGCGACGCGGCGGCCCGCCCGGAGGCCGAGTACATCGTCTTCTGCGGTGTGCACTTCATGGCGGAGTCCGCCGACATCCTCACCGGCGACGCCCAGAAGGTCGTCCTGCCGGACCTCGCCGCGGGCTGCTCGATGGCCGACATGGCCACCGCCGAGCAGGTCGCCGAGTGCTGGGACGTGCTGACCGAGGCCGGCATCGCCGAGCAGGTCGTACCCGTCTCGTACATGAACTCCTCCGCGGACATCAAGGCGTTCACGGGCAAGCACGGCGGCACGATCTGCACGTCGTCGAACGCCAAGCGGGCCCTCGAGTGGGCCTTCGAGCAGGGTTCGCAGGTGCTGTTCCTGCCCGACCAGCACCTCGGCCGCAACACCGCCGTCCGCGACATGGGCATGTCCCTGGACGACTGCGTGCTCTACAACCCGCACAAGCCCAACGGCGGGCTGACCACGGAGGAGCTGCGCAACGCGAAGATGATCCTGTGGCGCGGCCACTGCTCGGTGCACGGCCGCTTCAGCGTGGACTCGGTGAACGACGTACGTGAGCGCATCCCGGGCGTCAACGTCCTCGTACACCCCGAGTGCAAGCACGAGGTCGTCGCGGCGGCCGACTACGTCGGCTCCACGGAGTACATCATCAAGGCCCTGGAGGCCGCCCCGGCCGGCTCCAAGTGGGCGATCGGCACGGAGCTGAACCTCGTACGGCGCCTCGCGAACCGTTTCGCTCCCGAGGGCAAGGAGATCGTCTTCCTCGACAAGACGGTCTGCTTCTGCTCGACCATGAACCGCATCGACCTGCCCCACCTGGTGTGGACCCTGGAGTCCCTCGCCGAGGGGAACCTGGTCAACCGCATCGAGGTCGACAAGGAGACCGAGGCGTTCGCGAAGCTGGCGCTGGAGCGGATGCTGGCGCTGCCGTAACCGCCGCCCCGCCGCACGCGACATCGAAGAGGCGCCCCTCGTGACCGAGGGGCGCCTCTTCGCATCTACGTCGCTCAGCTCCGCCCGGCCGGAAAAGGCACACGGCCCCCGTCCAGGCGCGTGAACGCCGGGACGGGGGCCGTGTGCCGAACCGGATCAGACTCCGGCCGGCTCCGGGGACTTGTCCTCGTCGCCCACGGCACCAATGTCGGCGCCGGACTTCGCCTCCCGCTTGGCCGCCCGCTTCTTCGCCCGGCGCTCCTTGCGCAGTTCGAGCATCGCGTAGAGCGTCGGGACGAGCAGCAGCGTCAGCAGCGTCGACGAGATGAGGCCGCCGATCACGACCACCGCGAGGGGCTGCGCGATGAAGCCGCCCTCACCGGTCACGCCGAGCGCCATCGGCAGCAGCGCGAAGATCGTCGCCAGCGCCGTCATCAGGATCGGGCGGAGCCGGTGCCGGCCGCCCTCGATCACGGCCTCGACCACGCCGTAGCCCTGCGCCCGGTACTGGTTGACGAGGTCGATCAGCACGATCGCGTTCGTCACCACGATGCCGATGAGCATCAGCATGCCGATCATCGCGGGGACACCCATCGGGGTGCCCGTGACGACGAGCAGGCCGATCGCGCCGGTCGCCGCGAACGGGATCGACACGAGCAGGATCAGCGGCTGGACCAGCGAACGGAACGTCGCCACCAGCAGCATGAAGACGATCGCGATCGCCGCGAGCATCGCCAGGCCGAGGTTCTTGAACGCGTCGCTCTGGTCGGACGAGACACCGCCGATCGCCGCAGTGGCACCGGCGGGCAGCTTCAGCTTCTTGAGCTTCGCCGTGAGATCCGCGCTGACCGCGCCGGTGTTGTCGCCGGTCGGCTTGGCGGTGATCGTGGCGGCGCGCTGGCCGTCGATCCGGGTCATCGCGACCGGCCCGTCTACCAGCTTGACGTCCGCGATGTCACCGAGCTTCACCGCGCCGAGCCGCAGCGCGCGCAGCTCCTCGATCGTGGTGACCGGCTTCGCGGACTTGATGACGACGTCCCGCTCGGTGTCGTCCAGGATCGCCTTGCCGGTGGTCGTGCCGCGGACCGCCTGGTTGACGGCCGCTCCGAGCGTGGCCTCGTTGAAACCGGCCGCGGCCGCCTTGGAGTTGGCCGTGACCGAGATGCGCGGCACGCTCTGGGAGAGGTCGCTCGTGACGTCGGTGACGTCGTCGAGCTTCGCGACCTCGTCGCGGACCTGGCCGGCCGCCTTGCGCAGCACGTCCGCGTCCGCCGCCTTCACCACGACCTTGAGGTCCTGGCTGCCGAACCCGTTGCCGGCCGCGACCGTGAGGGTGCCGGCGCCGGTGAGCCTGCCGAGCCCCTTCTCCACGCGGGCCTGGACGTCCTTGGAGGACGCGGAGTCCTCCAGCATGACCTGGTACGACGCCTGGTTGGTGTCCGTACCGCCGCCGAAGGCCGCCATGAAGCCGGAGGAACCGATGGTGACCTGGTAGTCCTTGACGCCCTTGACGCCGCCGAGGAACTCCTCGACCCGCTTCGCCTGCACGTCGGTCGCCGCCAGGCTGGTGCCCGGCTTCAACGCCTGCTTGACGGTGAGGACTTCCTGCTCGCCCTGGTCGAAGAAGTTCGTCTTCAGCAGGGGCGCCATGCCGAACGTGCCGACGAGGACCGCGGCCGCGATGAGCACGCTGGTCAGGCGGCGGCGGGTCGCGAAGCGCAGGACGGGGACGTAGAAGCGCTGGAGACGGCTGCGCTCCTCCTTCTCCTCGGCCTTGCGGCGGGCCTCGTCTGCGTCCGCCGGGGTGCCCTTGGGCGCGCGCAGGAACCAGTACGAGAGCACCGGGACGACCGTCAGCGAGACGAGCAGGGACGCGAGCAGCGCGGCGGTGACCGTCAGGCTGAAGGAGCCGAACAGTTCGCCGACCATGCCGCCGGTGAGCCCGATCGGCAGGAAGACGGCGACCGTGGTGAGCGTCGAGGAGGTGACCGCTCCGGCCACCTCGCGGACCGCGGTGAGGATCGCCTCCTGGCGCTCCTCGCCGTATCCGAGGTGCCGCTTGATGTTCTCCAGGACGACGATCGAGTCGTCGACGACCCGGCCGATCGCGATGGTGAGCGCGCCCAGCGTGAGCATGTTGAGCGACAGGTCACGGGTCCACAGCACGACCAGGGCCAGGACCACGGACAGCGGGATGGACACCGCGGTGACGAGCGTCGAGCGGACCGACGCCAGGAAGAGCAGGATGACCAGGACCGCGAACAGCAGGCCGAGGGCGCCCTCGGTGGTCAGTCCGTGGATGGACTTGGACACCGCCGGACCCTGGTCGCTGACGACGGTGATCGCCGATCCCTTGCCCAGGTCGGCCCGCAGGCCGGGCAGCTTGTCCTTGACCGCGTCCGAGATGGCGACGGCGCTGCCGTCGTGGGCCATGGTGACCATCACCGCGAGGCTCGGCCGGCCGTCGGTGCGCGTGATGGAGTCGGCCTTGGCCTGCTCCTGCGCGACGGTGGCGACGCTCGCGAGGCGCACCGGCTTCTTGCCGGGCTGCCCCACGACCATCAGGTCCTGGATCTGGCGGAGCGAGGTGAAGCCGCCGCCGACCCGCACGGTGCGGTTGCCGCCGTCCTGGTCGAAGGAGCCGGCCGGGACGGTCGCGCCGCCGGCCTGGAGCGCCTGTCCGAGGGCGGCCGGGGTGAGTCCGGCCTTGGCGAGCTTCTTGTCGTCGGGCGTGACGGTGACCTGGAGGTCCCGCACACCGGTGACCGTGACCCGGCCGACGCCGTCGATGCCCTCGAGGGCGGGGACGGCGGTGCGGTCGAGCCGGTCGGCCAGCGCCTGCTGGTCCTGGCCGGAGGTGACGGCGAGGACGACGGTCGGCATGTCGTCGGTGGAACCGGCGATGACCTGCGGGTCGACCGAGTCCGGCAGCTGGGACCGGGCCCGGTTGACGGCCTGCTGGACATCGGCGACGAGCTGCTTGGTGTCGTTGCCGTAGTCGAAGGACGCCATGATGACGGCGTTGCCCTCGCTCGCGGTGGACGTGACACCGGTGATGCCGTCGACGGCCTGGAGGCTGTTCTCGACGGGCTCGACGACCTGCTTCTCGACCACATCGGGAGACGCGCCCTGGTACGGCGCGAGCACCGACACCACGGGAAGTTCGATGGTGGGCAGCAACTGCTGCTTGAGCTGGGGGATCGCTATCGCCCCGAAGACGAGCGCGATGATCGACATCAGCCCTATGAGGGCCCGCTGCGCGAGGCTGAACCTGGACAGCCAGGACATGGGTAGTGGGTCTCTCTTCCGTGGTTCGAGCGGACACGGTGGACGGGGGAACCCCCTACGTCACACCCTGGGCCATGGACGGGCGGTGATCCGTAGCCCCTGGGTCCATTTCCTTACCCGGAACCTACTCCAGGCGCAGTACGCGCGGGTAACGCTCAGTCCACCCTCGGGCGGACCAGACCCGACTCGTAGGCGATGACCACCAGCTGGGCCCGGTCGCGGGCGCCGAGTTTGGCCATGGCCCGGTTGACGTGTGTCTTCACCGTGAGCGGGCTCACTTCGAGCCGTTCGGCGATCTCGTCGTTGGACAGGCCCGCGGCGACCTGGACGAGCACCTCGCGCTCGCGCCCGGTGAGCGCGTCGAGCCGCGCGGAGCGGGCGACACCCGGTCCTTCGTCGTCGCCGCCCTGCGCGAGGAACCGGGCGATGAGGCCCTTGGTCGCCGCCGGGGACAGCAGAGCCTCGCCGCCCGCGGCGATCCGGATGGCGCTCAGCAGTTCCTCGGGCTCGGCGCCCTTGCCGAGGAACCCGGACGCTCCGGCCCGCAGCGACTGCACCACGTACTCGTCCACCTCGAAGGTGGTCAGCATCACGACCCGTACGTGCGAGAGGCCCGGGTCGGCGGTGATCAGCCGGGTGGCGGCGAGTCCGTCGGTGCCCGGCATCCTGATGTCCATCAGCACCACGTCCGCCCGCTCGTCCCGGGTCACCGTCACGGCCTCGGCGCCGTCGGACGCCTCTCCCACGACCTCCATGTCGGGCTCCGAGTCGACCAGTACGCGAAAGGCGCTGCGCAGCAGCGCCTGGTCGTCGGCGAGCACGACACGGATCGTCATACGGGGTCTCCCAGGGCAGAGGCACGGTTCTTGACCGGCAGGATCGCATGGACGCGGAAACCGCCTCCGTAGCGGGGACCGGTCGTGCAGCTGCCGCCGATCGCGGTGACGCGCTCGCGCATGCCGAGCAGCCCGTGTCCGCCGCCCTCCTGGAGCCCGGCGTCCGCTCCGGGGCCGTTCTCGGGTCCCGGGCCGGCGTCCGATGCGGTTCCGGTGTCCGGTGCGGGGCCGTTGTCGAGGACGGTCACCTCCACCACCGGCCCGACCCGGACCACGCTGACCTCGGCCTTCGCTCCCGGGCCGGCGTGCTTGCGCACATTGGTCAGTGCCTCCTGGATCACCCGGTACGCGGCGAGGTCGGCGGCCGCGGGCAGCGCCGTGCCGGAGTCGGAGCGGGCCACCTCGACGGGGAGTCCCGCGTTGCGGAAGGTGTCCGCGAGTTCGTCGAGCCGGGCCAGCCCGGGGGCGGGCTCGGTCGGGGCCTCGGGGTCGCCGGACTGGCGCAGCAGGCCCACGGTGGCGCGCAGTTCGTTCAGTGCGGACCGGCTGGCCTCCCGTACGTGGGCGAGCGCCTCCTTGGCCTGGTCGGGGCGCTTGTCCATCACATGGGCGGCCACTCCGGCCTGCACGTTGACGAGGGCGATGTGGTGGGCGACGACGTCGTGCAGATCGCGGGCGATCCGCAGCCGCTCCTCGGCGACACGGCGGCGTGCCTCCTCCTCGCGGGTGCGCTCGGCCCGCAGCGCGCGTTCCTTGATCGCGTGCACGAAGGCGCGCCGGCTGCGGACGGCGTCACCGGCCGCCGCCGCCATCCCGGTCCACGCGAAGACGCCGAGATTCTCCTGGGAGTACCAGGGCAGCGGCCCGGCGAGCATGGCGACCGCCGTCAGAAGCGTCATGGTGAGCAGGCCGACGCGCCAGGTCGTGGGGCGGTCGGTGGCCGAGGCCACGGTGTAGAGGGCGACGACCGCGGACATGGTCACCGGGGCGCGGGGGTCGGCGGTCACCAGCTCCACCAGGGAGACGGCGACGGTCGCCGCGAGGACCTTCATCGGGGCGTGGCGGCGGAAGACCAGGGCCGCGGCTCCGAGGACCATCAGGGCGAGGCTGAGGGCGTCCGGGGTGCGGGCGCTCCAGGTCGTGCCGTCGGCGCCGTGCGAGTCGACGAAGGAGCCGGCCACCATGGCGAGGAGGACGCCTGCGGCGAGGGCGGCGTCCAGGGCGAGGCGGTGGTCCCGCAGCCAGTCCCTCATGCGCTCCAGGGTGCTCATCCGGTCCACGGTACGGGGCCCTGCCGGGCTTGGGACCGGCCGGTACGCCACGACTCCGCACCGACTCCGCACCGGGGTTGTCTCCCGTCCGGTGCCCCGGCGGCGCGCCCGGGAACCGGACGGTGGCCCCGGGGCCGAGGCGGAACTCGTTCGCCTGCCGCGTGCTCGGGAACCCGAGGCGGTACCTGCGCGCGGTGACGTGCTCGGGAGCCGAGGCGGGTACCCGCGCGCCGGTGTCGCACTCGGGGAACGCGAGGCGGTCCGTGCCGCATCAGCCCCCGCATGTCCCGGTTCGAAGCCCCGTCGGGCTTCCACCTCGCCGGCACGGCACTGCGCGACGCGGTGCGGCCGGGCCCCGTGTCCGCCGGTGCCCCGGCTTCCGGGTCCGCGGGCCGTGGGGCCCTCGGCTCGGCGGCCGGGGAGGGGTCAGCCGGGGATCAGGCCGTCGTCGCTCAGCATCGCGCGGACCTCTTCGAGGGTGGCGTCCGCGGACGGGAGGATGAGCTCCGACGGCTCCAGCGAGTCGTCGGGAAGCGGGGTCCCCGCACCGCCCACCGCGTCCAGGAGGGCTTTCAGAGTGCGGCGGAAGCCGGACTCGTCACCCCTCTCCATCTCGGCGAGCAGCTCGTTGTCCAGCTTGTTCAGGGCGGTGAGGTGGCTGTCGTCCAGCCTCACCTGCCCCTCCCCCATGATCCGTACGATCATGTCGCCCTCCTCAGGCATGGGCCCGCCAGGTCACTGCTTGTCGAAGCGCGGAGTGTCCTGCGGCTGAGACGACTGGGACTGGCCGTTGCCGCCCTCGATCGCCTGCTGCTGCGACGAGGAGCCGCCGGCCAGCTCGGCCTTCATGCGCTGCAACTCCAGCTCCACGTCCGAACCGCCGGAGATCCGGTCCAGCTCGCTCTGGATGTCGTCCTTCGCCAGCCCGGACTGGTCGTCGAGGGCTCCGGAGGCGAGCAGCTCGTCGATCGCGCCGGCCCGCGCCTGAAGCTGCGCGGTCTTGTCCTCGGCTCGCTGGATGGCAAGCCCCACGTCGCCCATCTCCTCGGAGATGCCGGAGAAGGCCTCCCCGATCCGGGTCTGTGCCTGGGCCGCCGTGTACGTCGCCTTGATCGTCTCCTTCTTCGTACGGAAGGCGTCGACCTTGGCCTGAAGACGCTGCGCGGCGAGGGTGAGCTTCTCCTCCTCGCCCTGGAGCGTCTGGTGCTGCGTCTCCAGGTCGGTGACCTGCTGCTGGAGCGCGGCACGGCGCGACAGCGCCTCGCGGGCGAGGTCCTCGCGGCCGAGCGCGAGGGCCTTGCGGCCCTGGTCCTCCAGCTTGGAGGACTGGTTCTGGAGCTGGTTCAGCTGAAGTTCGAGACGCTTGCGGCTCGTCGCCACGTCGGCGACACCGCGCCGGACCTTCTGGAGCAGCTCCAGCTGCTTCTGGTAGGAGTAATCGAGGGTTTCGCGCGGGTCCTCGGCCCGGTCAAGGGCCTTGTTCGCCTTCGCGCGGAAGATCATCCCCATACGCTTCATGACACCGCTCATGGGCTTCGCGCGCCCCCTTCTGACGGACTCCGGCTCCAGGTACTGCAACAGGACCCACAGTACGGGCCCCACATCCATTACCGCACTGTTCGGGGACGGATGCGCTCATCCCCAAGGACGATCGTGCCCGCCGCCGCTCCGGCGCAAGGAGTAGGTGGCACCCGGGGTGGACCCCCAGGGCGACGTCCCCCCTGTCCAGCACAGACGCACGGTGTTGCCGGATCGTTCCCCACTCGATCGACGTCCATGCTCGCGGACCCCGTACCCTTGGGTTTTGTGTTCCGTAGCCGTGCGAAGGAAGAGAAGGCCCCCGCCGACAAGGCGCAGGTGACCGACTCCAAAGTGACCCGTGACCCTCAGGCCCCCAAGGGCCGGCCCACGCCGAAGCGCAGTGAGGCCCAGACCCAGCGCCGCAGCGTCGCCCAGACGCCGACGACGCGCAAGGAGGCCGCCAAGCGCCAGCGGGACGATCGCCGTACGGCGATGGAGCGGCAGCGCCAGGCGCTCGCCAGCGGTGACGAGCGCTATCTGCCCGCGCGTGACAAGGGCAAGGTGCGCCGGTTCGCGCGCGACTTCGTCGACTCGCGGCTCTGCGTCGCCGAGCTCTTCCTGCCGCTGGCCGTGATCATCCTCATGCTGAGCGTGGTGCCGGTGCCCGTGCTCAAGAACGTGGCCCTGCTGCTGTGGCTGGTCATCATCGTGATGATCGTCGTCGACTCGGTCCTCATCTCGATGCGCCTGCGGAAGCAGCTCGCCGCGCGCTTCCCGGGCGAGAACACCAAGGGCGCGGTCCGCTACGCGCTCATGCGCACCCTCCAGATGCGTCGACTGCGGCTGCCGAAGCCGCAGGTCAAGCGCGGAGAGCGGCCCTGAGCACTACGTCGTTCTCCGGGGGCGCGGCGGATGCCTGGCTGAGCAGGCTGGGCGGGCTGCGGGATGTCGTACGGCAGGAACTGGTGGCCCGGCAGCTCGACGAGCAGATAACCGGGCGCTATCCGGTGGGGCGGCGCCTGCGGGTGCTCGACGTCGGGGCGGGCCAGGGCACACAGGCCCTGCGCCTGGCCCGGGCCGGTCACCAGGTGACCGCGCTCGAACAGGACGCCACGATGCTGGCCGTGGCCCGTGAGGCGCTGGCCGCCGAGCCCGAGGGCATCCGGAGCCGGGTGCGTCTCATCGAGGGCGACGGCCACGAGACAGGCGTGCACTTCCTGCCGGGCAGCTTCGACGTCGTGCTGTGTCACGGCGTCCTGATGTACGTCCAGGAGCCGGACGCCCTGCTGGCGGGGCTGGCGCGGATGCTGGCCCCTGGCGGGCTGCTCTCGCTGCTGGTGCGCAACGCCGACGCTCTGGCCATGCGGCCCGGGATCGGCGGGGACTGGGCGGCGACGCTGGCCTCGTTC
The DNA here is from genome assembly GCF_040607495.1 of Streptomyces sp. NPDC005281. Lineage (NCBI taxonomy): Bacteria > Bacillati > Actinomycetota > Actinomycetes > Kitasatosporales > Streptomycetaceae > Streptomyces > Streptomyces sp. NPDC005281. The sequence goes on from NZ_JBEXGX010000009.1 coordinate 47,170, forward strand.
GACACGACCGCGTACACGAACCGGCTCGGTCTCGATGTCCGCGCCGACCGGCTCGCCACGCTGACCGGCGCACTCGCCGGGATCGGGGCTCCGCTGCACTCCTGGTACGGGGTACGCGTCTTCACGGACACGGCGGCCGACGGCGCGCCGGTGCCGCCGGACGCGGAGATCCTGCTGGCCGCGGAGGAACGCGCCGGCCGGACCGACCCCTACCGCCAGGTGGCGGCGCTCCTGCATCTGTGCGGAGTGCGGGGCTGAACGACTGCGGGCCGCTGATCGGCCCGAAACCGCCGATGTCGACCGCACGGGTGCCGTGGCGGTCGGCGGCGGGTTGCCGGGGTTGGTCGGCGGCGGGTTGCCGGGGTGCGTCCCCGGCAACCCCTACCGGCCTACTCCGCTTCGGCGTGCAGGCTCATCGGGCCGTAGATCTGTGTGCTGTCCTCGGAGAGGAACACCTGGTCGGCGCCCCCCTCCACAAGGTCCTTCCACACCTCGCCGATCCAGGACTCGGCATCGCCCTGGGTGGTGAACTCCTCGGGCTGCACCGCGGGTTGGACCTCTGTCCCGTCGGACTTCTCGAACCGCCACGTCCATGCCGCCATGTACGCCTCCAAGGTGTGAGCACACTGCACAGCGGAAGCCGGACAAGATCCGCCTTCCGCCCGAAGCCTAGCCGGACGCGCAAGACGTGCGGGGACACGGAAAAATCGTCGGCGTGGAACTGACTCTGCTCGGCACCGGTGCCCCCGCGGGCCTGCCCCGCCCCGACTGTCCCTGCGCTGCCTGCGCGAGCGCCTTCGGCGAACAGGCGCGGGCGGCGACCTCACTGCTCGTGGACGGCACGCTGCTGCTCGACCTCACCCCGGGCGCCGCGTTCGCGGCGGCCCGTTCCGGACACTCGCTGGGCGGCGTACGGCAGGTGCTGCTCTCCCATCCGCACGACGGGCCCGCCCTGGAGGTGCCGGCCGGGCTGCCTCAGCCCGGCCGGGTGCCCGACGGACAGGAGTTGGCGCTGCTGACGGGTCACCGGGTGCGGGCGGTGCCGATGGACGCGCCCGGCACGGGGTACGCGGTGACGGGCCCGGCCGGGCAGCGGCTGCTGTACCTGCCGCCTGGCGCGGCGCCCGCGGGTCTGGACGAGAAGGGCGACGCCTATCACATGGTGCTCCTGGACGTGGTGGGACGCCCCGACGCCCTGGCGAGGCTGCGCGCGGCCGGCGCGGTCGACCCGACGACGGACGTGATCGCGGTGCACCTGGACCACGACGTGCCCCCGGGGGCCGAACTGCGCAGGCGGCTCGCCGCCGCGGGGGTGCGGGCCGTGCCCGACGGGACGACGCTCGACGTGGGCGTCTACGAGGACGTGCCCGACGTGCCGCGCCGGACACTGGTGCTCGGCGGAGCGCGCTCGGGCAAGTCGGTGGAGGCGGAACGGCGCATGGAGGCCTTCGCCGACGTCCTGTACGTCGCCACGGGAGGCACCCGCGGCGGGGACTCCGAATGGGCGCAGCGGGTCAGCACCCACCGTGAGCGGCGGCCCGGCTCCTGGCGGACCGTGGAGACCTGCGACCTGGTCCCGCTCCTGGCCGAGGAAGGCCCGCCGCTGCTCGTCGACTGTCTCTCGCTGTGGCTGACGGACGCCATGGACACGGTGAACGCCTGGGACGACGCCGAGTGGTCGGGGGGCGGCGAACGCGCCCTGCGCGCCCGCGTGGAGGAGCTCGTCACCGCGGTCCGCCACACCCGCCGTACGCTCGTCGCCGTCTCCAACGAGGTCGGCTCGGGCATCGTGCCCGCCACGGCCTCCGGACGCCGCTACCGCGACGAACTCGGGCGGCTGAACGCGGCGTTCGCCGGGGAGTGCGAGCACGTACTGCTGGTCGTGGCGGGACAGGCCCTGACACTGCGGGGCTGACCAGGCCCGCTCCCCGCCGGTGCGCCGCGGCCGACGGCCGACGGCCGCGAGTGCCGCGAGCCGGGATCGCGTGCTCGGGGGCTGCGGGCGACCGGACGTGGCTGCGGGCGACGGGCCGGGGCTCGGGCTCAGTCCTCCTTGCGGGCGACGACGCGGTACGCGTTCGAGAACCGGGTGCGGCGCAGCAGAGGTGCCAGCAGCCGGTCCAGCACGGCGGCCGCGGCGAGGAGCGGGGCGGACGCCCGGCCGAGGGCCAGCCGCGCGGTGCGCTGGAACGAGGTCGGCGCCGCCGGGCGCCAGGGGGCGTCGGGACCGGGGAGGACGCGCCCGAAGGCCAGGGCGAGAGCGCCGGAGAGGTCGTGGGGGATGTGCGGTTCGCGCCGGTCCGTGGCGACGACCACGCAGCCGAGGGACTCGAGTTCGCCGAGCAGATTGGGCAGCGGCATGAGGTGCAGATGGCGCGGCTGGCCGTACGCCGGCCACCACTTGCCGAGCAGCGCGCCGAACGCGCTGTCCGGGTCGGGCACTTCGACCAGGAGGTGTCCGCCGGGTCTCAGCACCGCGAGCGCGGCGCGCAGTTCCGCCCGCGGTTCGGGCGTGTGCTCCAGGTGGTGGAACATGCTCACGACGTCGTAGCGGGCTCGTAGCCGTTCCGCGATCCGCGGGTCGGTGAGCCGTCCGACGTGCGCCTCCTCCACCCGTCCCGCCGCCCGCGCCCGCTCCACGCGCCGGGTCGGGTCGAGCCCGTCGAACGACGTGTACGGGTGGACCTCCTTGGCCGCCGCCGGGAAGTGCCCCTGCCCGGTGCCGATGTCGAGCCAGCTCTCCGGTTCCGCGAAGGGCAGCAGGGCCCGGGCCGCCGCGAGGTGGCGTCCGGATCGGCCCGGGTGGGCGAGCAGCCGTTCGGCGAGGCCGTCGTGGGCGTCCTCGCGCGGGTCCCGGTGGTAGAAGGCCAGCCCCTCCGGGGTGAGCCGGGGGTTCTGGAAGGCGTGGGCGCAGTCCCCGCACTCGTCGACGACGAACGTTCCGGGCTTGCGCTGCCGCAGGTCCGGCGCACGCAGCCGGGTGCGCAGACGCTTCGAGCCGCACCAGGGGCAGTCGGAGCGGCGCGGTTCGTGGAACCTGGCGGTGCCCTGGGCGAGTTCGGCCGAGTAGGCGGCACGGCGTTCGGCGATCTGCTGCGGGGTGTGCGGCATGGACGCTCCTGTCGTGTACGAGACGTACGACAATCCGATACAAACGGTACGTATGTGATGGGTATCCGGAGTGCAACGACGTGGCGCGGACGCGTTCGATCAGTGCCGGTACTGTTCGGCGAATGAGCTCGCTTAATCTCGACGACTTCACCGATCTGATCGAGCGTCCCGACGGAGGCGTACGCCGTGACGCCGAGGCGTACCGGGAGCGCCGGATCGTTCCGCCCGGGGCCCTGGGCCGCCTCGACGGCCTGGGTGAATGGCTGGCGGCGGCGCAGTCCGCGGTGCCGGTACGGCCGATCGAGCACCCGCGTGCCGTGCTGTTCGCGGGCGACCACGGGGTCGCCGCCCTCGACGTGTCCGCGCGTCCCGCGGGCGGCGCCGGCCTACTGGTGCGGGCGGTCCTGGACGGCGCGAGCCCCGCTTCGGTGCTGGCCCGCGGGCTCGGCGTACCGGTGCGGGTGATCGACATGTCGCTGGAGGCCGACCCCGAAGGGCTGCCCGACGAGGTCGTACGCCACCGGGTCAGGCGCGGTTCGGGGCGGATCGACGTCGAGGACGCGATGACGCTGGAGGAGGCGGAGGCCGCGTTCCGGGCCGGAGTGGCCATCGCGGACGAGGAGGCGGACTCCGGCACGGATCTGGTCGTGCTCGGCGACATCAGCGTGGGCGGGACGACGGCGGCGGCCGTCCTGGTCGCGGCGCTGTGCGGGACCGACGCGTCCGTGGTGACCGGGCGGGGCGGGCAGGCCATCGACGACCTCGCGTGGATGCGCAAGTGCGCCGCGGTGCGCGATTCCCTGCGGCGGGCCCGGCCCGTGCTCGGGGATCAGCTGCAACTCCTGGCGACGGTGGGCGGGGCCGATCTGGCGGCGATGACCGGCTTCCTGTTGCAGAGCGCGGTTCGCAAGATGCCGGTGATTCTCGACGGGGTCGTGTCGGCCGCGTGCGCGCTGGTCGGCCAGCGGGTCGCCTTCCGGGCGCCGGACTGGTGGCTGGCCGGGCAGCGCAGTGGGGAGCCGGCGCAGGCCAAGGCGCTGGACCGGATGGCCCTCGAGCCGTTGCTCGACCAAGGGGTGACGGTGGGTGAGGGGGCGGGGGCGCTGCTCGCTCTGCCGCTGGTGCAGGCTGCGGCGCGGCTCGCGGCGGAGCTTCCGGAGGCCGTTTCCCCGGCGGCGGTGGAATCCCCGGACGAGCCCGCCGAGCCCGAGCCGGACACCGACTCCGGCGCCGCTTCCGAGTCCGAGTCCGACTCAAGCTCCGCTTCCGAGTCCGAGTCAAGCTCCGGATCCGCTTCCGAGTCCGGCTCCGGCTCCGGCGTGTAACTCCGGCCCAGGTCCCGGCCGGAGCCCGAGCCCGACTGGGGCTCCGGCTCCGGCTTCGGGCGGCCCGGCATCACCACGGCCTTCTCTCGCCCCCTCCGCCCCTACCCTTCCCACCCCTGGGGCTCCGCCCCAGACCCGCTCCTCAAACGCCGGAGGGGCTGAAACGCACCCCGCAGCCGAAAGGCAGGCCGGAAGGGGAAATTTGGCCCGCGGCCGAGAGGCGGGCCGGAGGGGCTGAGAGACACGCCGGGGAGGGGTGTGCCCAAGGCGCCGCACACCCGCAGCCGGGATCCGGCCGGAGGGGCTGGAATCTCGCCGCAGCCTGAGGCGTGACGGTGGGTGCGTGTGGGTGTCGGGGGCTGCGTGAGGCGTCCGCGTTGGGTCCGCTGTTGGGGGCGTTACGACCCATATCATCGCTCTTTATGGGAGATGCCCGAATTGCCGCTGACCAGGAACGGGCGTCGGCCCGCCGGAGTGACGGGGACCGGCGGTCCACGGCTGCCTCCCGGCGGTCCGCCGCCTTCGCCGTGTGGTACCTGCGCGCGGTCACGTTCATCAACTTTCTGAGCGCCGCCTGGGTCTCTCTCGGGCAGGACGTACGACGGCACAACACCGAGAACTACTTCACGCCCTATCTGCTGACCGCGGGCTTCGCCTCCGGTGTGTTCACGATGTTCCTGGCCATCACGATGAGGCGGCGCAAGCGAGCCGCGTGGATCCTCAACTCCGTTCTCAGCGGGCTGTTCCTGCTGCTGTTCGGCGTCGCGATGGCGTTCACCGAGATCCGCCAGTACACGCAGAACTGGGTCTCCCTCGTACTGACCGCGGCCTTCGTGACCTCGCTTGCCGTCGGCCGCCGGGAGTTCTACGCCAAGGGCGACCGGTCCAACCCGAAGCTCGCCGCGGCCGTCGCGGCAGGAGGGCTCCTGGTCACCTCGCTGCTCGCCGCGCTGCTGGTCACGGTCACCAACCACGCGCACGAGCCGCACCGTTCGACCTTCCTTGACCGCTGGCGCTACGGCACCCTGAGGCTCGTCTCGGTGACCGCCGACGACTCCCACTACCCCGGCATCGCGACGCCGAACTGGGTCAACGTCACCGTCAACGTGCTCAGCACCCTGCTGGTGCTCGCCGTCCTCTACGCCGCCTTCCGCTCCCGGCGCGCCGTCGACCCGCTCACCGAGGACGACGAGAAGCGGCTGCGCGCACTGCTGGAGCGCAACGGCGACCGGGACTCGCTGGGCTACTTCTCGCTGCGCCGGGAGAAGAGCGTGGTCTGGTCGCCCACCGGCAAGGCGGCGGTGGCCTACCGGGTGGTGGGCGGGGTCTCCCTGGCGAGCGGCGACCCCATCGGCGACCCCGAGGCATGGCCCGGCGCCATCGAGCCCTGGCTCGCCGAGGCCAGGGAGCACGGCTGGATCCCCGCGGTGATGGGCGCGAGCGAGGAGGCGGGCACCGTCTACTCCCGGCACGGCCTCGACGCACTGGAGCTGGGCGACGAAGCCCTCGTCGAGACCGCCGAGTTCACCCTCGAAGGACGGGCCATGCGCACCGTCCGGCAGGCCTACAACCGGGTCATGCGGGCCGGCTACCGGGTGCGCATCCGGCGGCACGAGGACATCCCGGCCGCCGAGCTGGCGTATCTGCTCCAGCGCGCGGACGACTGGCGCGACGGCGCGACCGAGCGGGGTTTCAGCATGGCGCTCGGACGGCTCGGCGACCCCGAGGACGGACGGTGCGTGATGCTCGAATGCACCGACTCCGACGGCGAGTTGAGGGCGGTGCTGTCCTTCGTGCCGTGGGGGCCGAACGGGCTCTCCCTCGATCTGATGCGGCGTGACCGCGACGCGGAGAACGGGCTCATGGAGTTCATGGTGATCGAACTCCTGCGCCGCGCCCGGGAGATCGGGATCACTCAGGTCTCGCTCAACTTCGCCATGTTCCGTTCGGTCTTCGAACGTGGGGCGCGCCTGGGCGCGGGTCCGGTACTGCGGCTGTGGCGGTCGCTGCTCAGCTTCTTCTCGCGCTGGTGGCAGATCGAGTCGCTGTACCGGGCCAACGCCAAGTACCGGCCCATCTGGGAGCCGCGGTTCCTGCTCTTCGAGAAGAGCGCGGATCTGCTGCGCATCGGGGTCGCGTCGGCGCGCGCCGAGGGGTTCCTGGAGGCGCCGGGGCTGCCGAAGTGGCTGCACCGCAAGCACCTGGAGTCGCACCGATGAGACCGGCGGGGGCCGGCGTGAGGAGAGCCGTGGGGACGACCGGATGAGCACACTCGCCCGCTGGGCCCGCGCCGAGTGGGGTCTGCTGTTCGCGACCGTGCGCCGGGCCCTGTGGGTGCACGGGTGGCGGGCGGTCCCGATGACCCTCGGCGCGGTGTGCCTGACGGCCGTCCTCCAGTTCGTCCAGAACCAGTCCTGGGGCTACCGGCTGGTGCAGAACACGGGCGCCGTGCGGGCCGAGGACCCGCTGTGGCTCGCCCTGCTGCGCACACCGCTCTCGCTGTTCGTGCCGGCGCTGGATCTGCCGGTGTGGGGCGCGCTCGCGCAGATCCTGGTGGTCTTCGGGATCGCCGAGATCTGTCTGGGCTGGTGGCGCACGCTCGTCGTCGCGTACGTCGCCACGCTGGCCGGGACGCTGTACGCGCGCGTCGGCATCGCGCTCGGCCCGCACCGTCCGCTGGGGCTGCCAGGGGCGGACTCGCTGGTCGTCGACACCGGCCCGTCGGCGGCCGTGGTGGGCCTCGCCGTGTTCCTCGGCTGGCGCTACCGGGCGTACGCGACGGCGGGGATCGTGATCGGGGCCATGGTGGCCGAGGCGATCGTCAAGGACAACCTGGCGGGCAACGAGCACCTGGCGGCGATCGGCGCGGTGCTGGTGGTGTGCTGTCTCTCGGCGGCGCATCACCGGTGTTCGGGCAGGGAGCGGGCGGGCGTCGGGTCGGGTTTGCCGCCGATCCACTCCTGAACCTTGCGGGCGGGGCCCGCCCAGCGGCGGTCGTGCCGGTAGGAGCGCAGCCTGGACCGGGCGCGGGCCCGCGGCCGGTTCCGGTAGAAGCGCTTGGCCCACGGCGAGGCGGGCTTGGCCAGCCTGACGGCGCCGATGAGGGCGATGAAGGGAACGATCACCCCGAAGATCGCCGTGCGGGCCTTGCCCTTGCTCAGGGTGAGCAGCGCGAAGAGGAAGTTCAGGGCGATGGTCACGATCACGCTGGCGCGGCCCTGCGCCTCCTGGTCGCTGACGTCGTTGACGCCGAACGGCGAGAAGCCGCTGAGCATCAGGCCGACCAGGGCCGCCGTGACCACCACGACCTCGACGCTCTTGCGTCCGTCCTCGGTCCAGTAGACGTCGTCGAGGTGCAGGATCAGCGCGAACTCGTCGAGCACGAGGCCTGTTCCGATGCCGAACACCACCGCGCTCACGCAGGGCCAGAATCCGTAGCGGCTGCCGGCGACCGCGCCGAAACCACCGATCACCGTGAGGACGACACCGGGCACGACGTGGTGGATGTGCAGATCACCGGCCTTGACGTTGCCGAAGGGCCCCTTGCCGGCGCGGATCATCCGCACGATGACGCGAGTGACCACGAAGGTCACGATGAACGAGGCCAGCGCCAGAAACAGGGGGAGTTTCCCGGGCTCGACGATGTTCCGATGCAACCAATGACCCATATGCGAACTTTATCCAGCACCGCTGTATCCGCCCTCCGGGCGTCCGGGTAGCCTGCGCCGATGTCCAAGACCGCCTCCGGCGCCTCGCTGCCCGACAGCCTCCGATTCGCCTTCGGCACCCTCACCGTGCTGCCCGTGAAGGTGACCCGCTGGGACCGTGACGCGGCGCGCGGCGGCATGCTGTGCGCCCCGCTGGCCGGTCTGGTGGCCGGGGCGGGCGCGGCACTGGCAGGCTCGGCGCTGCTGGCCATGGGCGCCGGCCCGCTGCTCGCGGCCGTGGCGACCGCCGCCGTACCGGCCGCGCTCACCCGGGGCCTGCACCTCGACGGTCTCGCCGACACCGCGGACGGTCTCGGCAGCGGGAAGCCCGCCGAGGACGCGCTGCGGATCATGAAGCAGTCGGACATCGGCCCGTTCGGCGTGATCACCCTTCTGTTCGTCCTGCTCGCCCAGGTGGCCGCACTCGCGCAGGCGTACGACGCCTCGTGGGGCCGGGGTGCCCTCGCGGCCGTCGTCTCGGCGGCCGCCGCCCGTCTCGCCCTCACACTCGCGGCCCGCACCGGGGTGCCCGCGGCCCGTCCCGGGGGTCTGGGCGCGGCGGTCGCGGGCACGGTGCCGGTGCGCGGCGCGCTGCTGGTGGCGGTGGCCGTGACGGGCGTGGCCGCGGGAGCCGGCGCGCTGGTCGGGACGTACGACATCGTGCGCGCCGCGGTGGCGGTGGGCCTCGCCTGTCTGGCCGCCGAACTGCTGCTGCGGCACTGCACCAGGCGTTTCGGCGGTGTCACCGGCGATGTGTTCGGCGGTCTGGCGGAGACGGCGGCGACGACCGCGCTCGTGGTTCTCTCCCTGGGCTGATCACCGCGTTCACGGGGCCGGGGCAGGCCGTGGGGCATGGTGCCCCAGGGGTGGTCTCCCGTGCCGGGGACCGCGCAGGACAGTGCGGCCCCCCGTTCCCGGGCCGGCGCCGCCGTGTCGACGCCGAACCAGTGGCGGTGCCTGGCCAGTTCGCCGAGGACGTCCGCGAGCGGCCTGCGCCCGTACGCCGTGTCGACGTATCCGAGGACCCGGACGCCGGCCGCGCGCAGCCGTCCGGCGACCGCCGCGAACGCCGGGTCGGGGCGGTCGCCGGGGCCGCTGGCCGGGTTCAGCACCACGCCGTACAGCCGGGGCGCGGCGGCGACGAGCGCCTCCCACTCGGCCGGGCGGACGGTGGGGTGTTCGTAGTACGGCACGAGAAGGGACTTCACCGGTGGGCCGTCACCTTTCCGAGCCGGGCGCAGACGAGCACGGCCTGGGCGCCCGCCGCCGCGCCGTACGTGATCAGGCCCACCCGGTGCGCGTCACCCGTGTGCGTGGCCAGCGCCGCGGTCTGGGCGAGCGCGGCGGCACAGACGACGGCGGCGGTGACGGCGCCGAACGACTGGAGCAGCAGCCCGGTCCACATGACCACGCCCAGCAGGAGCAGTCCGCCGAGCCTGACGGCGTCCGCGGCGGCGGGGGCGTGCGGCCACAGCGCGGAGACGCCGAGTCCGAACACGAGCAGCGCGGTGAGATAGCCGGTGAGGCACCTCAGGAGCGCGCCCGCGGTGGCCCGCCGGAAACTCCTCGCCGAGGTGCTGGAGCGCAGTCCGGCGAGGCTCCCGCTGCGGAACCGGAAGAGGAGCCACTCGGCGGGTCCCATGCTGAGGGTCAGCGCGACCGCGGCCGGTGCGGCGACCGCCGTACGGGCTCCCGTGAGGACGTCCCCGAGCGCCGCGTACAGCACGAGGACACCGCTGCCGAGCCCGAAGAGGGCGTACGCGACGCTTCCCGCGTGGCGGCGGGAGCGCAGCCGGGCGGCGACCGTGCCGAGGCGGCCGGGAACGGCCCCCGTCCTCCCCTCGGTGGGCCGGCCCGCGGAGGCGGCCCGTGGCTCACCTGCCCGCCCGTACGGCTCCGTGCGGCCTCGCAGGGAGCCGTACGGCAGCAGGGGCCGGCAGGCCGGCGCCCCAGCTTCCCTCCCCTGACTCGCGTACCGCGGGGGCGACTTCGAGCAGTCCGAGCAGGGCGACCGCGGCCAGGGAGCCCAGCAGCAGGGCCATGCGCACCAGGTCGGGGACCGGGTGGACCATGGTGACGACCGCACCCGCCGTCATGGGCGCCAGGGCGGCGAGCAGCGTGCGCTCCCTGCCCATGACCAGCAGGACGGTGGCCGCGCCCAGATAGCCGGACTGGCCGGCCGCGAAGGCGACGGCGCCCCGGCCGGCCGATCCCGCCGCCGCGAAGGCCACCAGGGAGCCGAGCAGGACACCGGCCGGGGTACCGACGAGCAGCGCGCGACGGGCGGCCGTGCGGTCGCCGAGCCCCATCCAGGTGTACGCGCGGTGGGCGAGTCCCTGGTTCCAGGTCCAGCCGCACAGCGCCCCGGCGAGCATCGGAACGGTGCCGGCCGGGAGCCCGAACGCGCCCTCGGGTCCCGCGAGGAGCGGTGCGGCGAGGACGTAGCCGAGGCCGGGAAGGGCGGAGACGATGCCCCGAAGGAGGCAGCCGATCAGGCCGATCCGCCAGGGGTCGTGGGCCGGCCCCTCCGGTTCGGGACAGCCCCGGTCGACCCGCTCGAACAGCTTCTCGGCGAGGGCGAAGGAGTTGCCGACGCCGTACCGTTCGCGGATCTGGTCGTCCGACAGGCCGTCGGACTCGAGGTGCGCGGCCACCTCGTCGGGATGGACGGCCCCCGTCACGAACTCCCGTAGCTCCGCGGCGAGTTCGTCGATCGGGTCGGGCCGTCCCCAGCTCGCCGAGCGGCGCTGTCCCGGCACCAGGACGGGGGTGGCCGCGTAGGTCTCGGGCCGCGTGCGCAGGGTGCCGCTCACCGGCCGGTCCCGTCCGTGGCGACGGCCTGGCACCAGGGGTCGCGCAGTTCGAGGGTCCAGTCGTCGACGGTCTCCACCGCGGGCTCGTACACCGTGGGCCTGCCCGCCAGTTCCTGGTAGACCGTTCTGAACGCGTCGACGGAACGGCGCAGGGTGAACCGGTCGATGACCCGCTGCCGGGCCGACTCGCCGAGATCCAGGCGCCGTTCCTCGTCCCGCAGCAGGGTGAGGGCGGCGGCGGCCATCTTCTCCGGTTCGCGCGGCGGGACGACGATGCCGGTGTCGCCGACCGCCTCCCGGACCCCGCCCACGTCCGTGGAGACCGTCGTACGGCCGCAGGACATGGCTTCGATGATCGAGAACGGGAAGCCCTCCGAGATGGAGGACAGCATGACGACGTGGCCGGCCGCGTAGGCGCGCCACACCTCGGTGATACGGCCCTCGAAGGTCAGCCCGTCGGTGACCCCGAGTTCGGCGGCGAGCTTCTCCAGGCGGGTGCGGTACGCCTCCCCGCCGGGCGGCACGGGACCGAACAACCGCAGCCGGGTCTCGGGCAGTTCGGCGCGCACCAGGGCGTAGGCGCGAAGGAGTGTCTCCAGGTCCTTGATGGGGTCGACCCGGCCGCACCAGGTGAGGGTGGGCACGGCGGGCTCGGGTCCCGCGTGCGGGAAGGCGTGCGGGTCGACGCCGCGGGCAGGGTGGCGAGGCCGCTGCTGACCGCGTGGGCGACGCAGTCCTCGGGGATCCGGACGCCGAGCGGGCGCAGCGCGTGTTCCAGCAGGTCGGTCGCCGTGAGCGCGTCGTGCACGGTGGGCCGGGAGGCGGCCGTCGGCAGATGCGGCATGGTCCAGATCCACATCAGCGAGCGCAGGGCCGGTTCGCCGCGCAGGGCCGCGGACAGGCACCCCTCCGGGCGAGTTCGGCCAGTTCGTACAGGGCGTCGCCGAAGTCCTCGGGCGAGTCGGGGTCGAGGAAGGAGAGCAGGAAGCGTTCGTAGATCTCGGCGAAGCGGCGCTGGGCGCGGCCCAGTGGCGGGCGGGCGCGGCCGGGGCGTGGTCCCCAGGTCGGTACACGGGTGTGCCGGTAGACGTTGGGCGGCAGCTCCCAGGTCACGGGTTCGCGGCCGCTGCCGGTGAGCGAGACGATGTGGAAGTCGACCTCCGGCATGCCCTTGACCAGCTGGTCGCACCAGGTGCTGACCCCGCCGTGGACATGCGGATAGGTGCCTTCGGTGAGCATGGTGACATGACGGCCGGTGCGCATCATGTGTGGTTCCCCCCTGGGACTGTTTCCTCCGGAGAGCCCCCCGGCTCCCCGTTGCGCGGCTCACGAACGCACCCCGGCCGGGTCCGGCCGGGGTGCGCCTCGCGAGCCGCGGTGGTGCGCGCCGCGGTGGTACGCGCCGCGGTGGTACGCGCCTAGGCGGGCAGGTTCAGCTTGACCGCGGACTGGAGGAGCTCCGGCTTGGTCCAGTCGTTGCGCTCACCCGCGTACGGCGTGCCGAACGCGGCGGTGCCGAGCACGAGCTGCTTCGTGGTCCCGTCGGGCACGGTCACCGGGATCTGCGTCCCGTTCGGGGCGGTGACGGTGACCTTGTTGCCGATGCGGTAGGCCGTGACGTTGCCGCCCGCCAGGGCCGTCTGCCAGTCGGTACGGCGCTGGAGCTCCGTGCCGATGGCGCTCTGACGGGGGTTCTGAAGCGGGGTGTTGTCGGCGTAGATCGCCTTGTAGTCGGCGAGCACCTTGTCCAGGACCGGGTACAGGATGCGGCCCTCGGCCAGGTTGGCCTGGTGGACGTAGTGCGGACGCGGGTCGTTGCCGATGGCGTGCCCGAGCGCGGTGCGCGCCTCGGTCGGGACGATGTAGTCGGCGTAGCCCGTGGCCGTGTTCAGCGGGGCCGGCAGACAGGTGGACGTCGCGTTGCCCTCGCAGACGCCGCTGCCGCCGGCCGCCTTCGAGGTGTAGATGTAGTTGTACTCGTCGGCCATCTCCTCGGGCGTGCCCGTGTTGTAGTAGATGTTCATCGGGTAGCGGGGGACGGTCATCACGCCGTTGCCGACCGAACGCTGCTCGGGCTCACGGGAGTTGTCGGAACCGGTCCACGTGACGCCGTTCTGGGACAGGGCGCGCGCGAGGTTCGGGTTGTCGACGGGCTGCTGGGGCAGCGTCTTGAGGCCCGAGTGCTCGCCGGTCACCAGCTCGGTGCGGTCGGTGGAAAGACCGTGCGAGGCCGCCCAGTTGTTGTTGTTCGAGATCTCCGCGGAGATGTCGGACCGGCTCACGTACTTCGTCGAGCCGTCGGCGTTCTTCGAGCAGGTCCAGGGGACGGTCGAGGTGTCCTGGACGCAGCCGAGGAACAGGTGCGTGTAGGTGTGGTTCATCCAGCGGAACCTGGCCTTGTCGGCGAGCAGCCGGTCCGTGAGGGCGTCGGTGCCGCCGTTCTCGGACTTCCACTCCTCTCCCGCGCCCGCGTTGAAGACCATGTCAAGCGTGAACCCGTGGTCGGCCTCCCACTGGGCGGCGTAGGCGGCGTCGGCCGCGGTCATCCGGATCGGCGTGGTGGTGTCCCCGCCGTCGCTGCCCGCGCAGTCGATGTCGCCCGGGGTGCAGTTGCGCCGGGAGTCCCAGCGGGCGTCGGAGGCGAAGACGTCGTCGACGTGGACGGAGAAGTAGTTCCTGGCCTGCCCGAGGTGCACGCCCTGGGTGAGCCATTCGACGAGGCCGCGCGCCAGGACCTTGAACTGCTTCTGGTACTGGTTGTACGCGAAGGTCACCACGAGCTCGCGGCGCCCGTCGTGCGCGTACTCCCCGAGCATCGAACCGCCGGAGGGCGCGTTCAGGTAGCTGGTGAAGCCGTCCCTCGGGTGGGCCGCGTAGCCGTAGGTCTCCTGTACGGCCGGGTCGTTGTCCTCGAAGGTCAGCGGTCCGTCGAGGTAGCGGAACGGGCCGGTCGTGCCCGCCGCGGTGATCTGGGTGGTCATGCCGTCCAGCACGCCGGACCAGCCGCCGTTCTGGTCGGTGTAGTCGAGACCGACCTCGGGGTGGGCCCAGGTGTAGGCGTCGACCTGCGGGATGCCGAACGTCTTCTCGTAGGCCTCCAGGGCGGTCTGTTCGGCCGAACCCGCTCCGAACGGTGCCTCGTTCGGCAGGACGACACCCTGGTACTTGGCGCGCGGGGCGCCGCCCACGGTGTCGCTCAGGAACGTCGCGTTGATGGTCGGGCGGTTCGTGTCGCCCAGGTTGACCGTGGTGTACGGGACACCGGAGTTCCTCAGTTCCGCGGTGATGGCTCCGACCTGGCCCGCGCCGTTGTCCACGACCAGGACCTTGAGATCGATCCGCGGCGTGGCCGCCGCGGCGGCGCCGGGTGCCCCCATGCCCAGCGCCAGGAGTCCGGCGGCCCCCAGGACGGCAGCCGTCCCTCTCCACCGATGCAGACTCTGTGCCATATGTAGCTTTCTCCCCCTCGAGCATCCCCCACGGGTGGAAACCATGGGGAATCTGTGGAAATCGTGCAAAGCAGTGGGCGGCGTGCCCACTGAACACGATGAGTGTGTCTCAGGTCACCGGGAGTGAGGGGCGGGAATCCGGCACGGCGCCACCTGTGGGTGAACGTCCGCAGAAATGAGCGAAACCCGACCCCGAGCGTAGGCTCGTCCCGGGTACTCGCCCGCCCTGTCGGGGGCCCCGGCAAGGACCGCCCCCGAGGACGGATCTAGGGTCAGCCGTCGGGCCCGGTCGACCCATCCCTCTCGGCCACACGAACTTTCAATGGAAGCGGAGATCTCACCACCGTGACTGCTCTCACTCTCAGCACCGCCGCAGCGTCCGGTCTGCGGGCCGACGCGATCGTCGTCGGTGTCGCGAAGGGCCCCAAGGGCCCGGTCGTCGCACCGGGCGCCGAGGCCGTTGACAACGCGTACGACGGCGGGCTCGCCGGAATCCTCGAGACCCTCGGCGCCACCGGGTCCGAGGGCGAGGTGACCAAGCTGCCCGCGCCGTCCGGATTCAAGGCCCCCGTCGTGGTGGCCGTCGGCCTGGGAGCGGTCCCCGAGGACGAGGCCGGCTACGACGCCGAGGCGCTGCGCCGCGCGGCCGGTGTCGCCGCCCGCGCGCTCGCCGGCGCCAAGAAGGCCGCATTCGCGCTGCCGGTCTCGGACGCCGCCGACGCCGGTGCCGTCGCCGAGGGCGCCCGCATGGGCGCGTACGGCTTCGACGCCTACAAGGAGACCGGCCGCAGCGAGGGCGCCAAGGGCCGCAAGGGCCCGCTCGGCGAGGTGACACTCCTCGGCTGCAAGCCCCGCGACGCCGCGTACAAGGCCGCCGTCGCGCGCGCCACCGCCGTGACCGAGGAGCTGAACCGCGCCCGCGACCTCGTCAACACCCCGCCGAACGACCTCAACCCGGAGTCCTTCGCCGCCGTCGCAGCCGCGGCCGGCAAGGAGCACGGCATCAAGGTGACGGTGCTCGACGAGAAGGCCCTGGCCAAGGGCGGCTACGGCGGCATCGTCGGTGTCGGCGCCGGAGCGGTCGCCGGTCCCCGCCTGGTGAAGCTGTCGTACACCTCCGCCAAGGCGACCAAGCACCTCGCCTTCGTCGGCAAGGGCATCACGTACGACTCGGGCGGCATCTCGCTGAAGCCCGCCGGGCACAACGAGACGATGAAGTGCGACATGGCCGGTGCCGCCGCGGTCTTCGCCGCCGTGGTCACCGCCGCGCGTCTCGGCCTGGAGGTCAACGTCACCGGCTGGCTCGCGCTCGCCGAGAACATGCCGTCCGGCTCCGCCACCCGTCCGGGTGACGTGCTGCGCATGTACAGCGGCAAGACCGTCGAGGTGCTGAACACCGACGCCGAGGGCCGGCTCGTCCTCGCGGACGCGCTGTGGAAGGCGTCCGAGGAGAAGCCCGACGCGATCGTCGACGTGGCGACCCTGACCGGCGCGATGGTGCTGGCGCTCGGCAACCGCACCTTCGGCGTGATGGCCAACGACGACGCGTTCCGTGCCGCGATCGTCGACGCAGCCGACGAGGTCGGCGAGGAGTCCTGGCCGATGCCGCTGCCCGAGCACCTCCTCAAGGGCATGGACTCCCCCACCGCCGACATCGCCAACATGGGCGAGCGGATGGGCGGCGGCCTGGTCGCCGGCCTGTTCCTGCGCGAGTTCGTGGGCGAGGGCATCACCTGGGCGCACCTGGACATCGCGGGCCCCGCGTTCAACGAGGCCGGCCCGTTCGGCTACACCCCCAAGGGCGGCACCGGTTCCGCGGTCCGCACCCTGGTCCGGCTCGCCGAGCTGACGGCAGCCGGCGACCTGGGCTGAGTCCTCGTACGACACACGGCCCCGGGCGCCCGCGCGCCCGGGGCCGCTCGTATGGCCGAACGGAGGTTTCGCCCTCGACGAAATCCGCAGGTTCACCCGCTTCCGCACCCCGTCGACGTGATGGATCAGACGCCGTACACACCGGCCCGGCGTCTCGCTCGCCCTCGACAAGTGCGAAGATGGGTTCTCGGCAGGACAGGGCCCCCACCACAGGGCCGTAGAAAGAGCGGCCGGACACCAGCCGACCGACCGGTCAACCACCCGCAAGGGACGAAGGTGCCCGGCGTAACGGCGCACATGCATGGAGGACGTGACGTGGCGAACGACGCCAGCACCGTTTTCGACCTAGTGATCCTCGGCGGCGGTAGCGGCGGTTACGCCGCGGCGCTGCGCGGAGCGCAGTTGGGCCTGGACGTCGCCCTGATCGAGAAGGACAAGGTCGGCGGTACCTGCCTGCACCGCGGGTGCATCCCCACGAAGGCCCTGCTGCACGCGGGCGAGATCGCCGACCAGGCCCGCGAGAGCGCGCAGTTCGGCGTCAAGGCCACCTTCGAGGGCATCGACGTACCCGCCGTCCACAAGTACAAGGACGGGGTCGTCTCGGGCCTGTACAAGGGTCTCCAGGGTCTCATCGCGTCCCGCAAGGTGACGTACATCGAGGGCGAGGGCCGCCTGTCCTCCCCGACCTCCGTCGACGTGAACGGGCAGCGCGTCCAGGGTCGCCACGTGCTCCTCGCGACCGGCTCCGTGCCGAAGTCGCTGCCGGGCCTGGAGATCGACGGCAACCGCATCATCTCGTCGGACCACGCGCTCGTCCTGGACCGCGTGCCGCAGTCCGCGATCATCCTGGGCGGCGGTGTCATCGGCGTGGAGTTCGCCTCCGCGTGGAAGTCCTTCGGCGCCGACGTGACGATCATCGAGGGCCTCAAGCACCTCGCGCCCCTCGAGGACGAGAACTCCTCCAAGCTTCTTGAGCGCGCGTTCCGCAAGCGCGGCATCAAGTTCAACCTGGGCACCTTCTTCTCGAAGGCCGAGTACACCCAGAACGGCGTCAAGGTCACCCTCGCCGACGGCAAGGAGTTCGAGGCCGAGCTCCTGCTCGTCGCCGTCGGCCGCGGCCCGGTCTCGGCCGGTCTCGGCTACGAGGAGCAGGGCGTCGCGATGGACCGCGGCTACGTCCTGGTCGACGAGTACATGCGCACGAACGTCCCGACGATCTCCGCCGTCGGCGACCTCGTCCCGACGCTCCAGCTCGCTCACGTCGGCTTCGCCGAGGGCATGCTGGTCGCGGAGCGGCTGGCCGGTCTGAAGACCGTCCCGATCGACTACGACGGCGTCCCGCGCGTGACGTACTGCCACCCCGAGGTCGCCTCCGTGGGCATCACCGAGGCCAAGGCCAAGGAGATCTACGGCGCGGACAAGGTCGTCGCCCTCAAGTACAGCCTCGCGGGCAACGGCAAGAGCAAGATCCTCAACACCTCGGGCGAGATCAAGCTCGTCCAGGTGAAGGACGGTGCCGTGGTCGGCGTCCACATGGTCGGCGACCGCATGGGCGAGCAGGTCGGCGAAGCCCAGCTGATCTACAACTGGGAAGCCCTGCCCTCCGAGGTCGCCCAGCTCATCCACGCCCACCCGACGCAGAACGAGGCGCTCGGCGAGGCGCACCTCGCCCTCGCGGGCAAGCCGCTGCACGCGCACGACTGATCAGCCCCGGCCGGGCTTCCCGGCCGCCGGCTGTTCCCAGTCACCGCGTCGAGCGCGGCGCGACGACGACCACAGACTTCCGCACTTCCCCGAGCTCTCGATCCCGGTCGAGCAGGGGAGACCCAATAAGGAGCAACAGAAACCATGCCGGTTTCCGTAACCCTTCCGGCACTCGGTGAGAGCGTCACCGAGGGCACTGTCACCCGCTGGCTGAAGGCCGAGGGCGAGCGCGTCGAGGCCGACGAGCCGCTGCTCGAGGTGTCGACGGACAAGGTCGACACCGAGATCCCCTCCCCCGCCGCCGGCATCCTGGCGTCCATCAAGGTCGCCGAGGACGAGACCGTCGAGGTCGGCGCCGAACTGGCCGTCATCGACGACGGCACGGGCGCGCCCGCCGCCGCCCCGGCTCCCGCCGCCGCCGAGGCTCCGGCCCCGGCCGCCCCCGCCCCCGTCGCCGAGGCTCCCGCGGCCCCGGCTCCGGCGCCCGCCGCCGCCCCCGCCGCTCCGGCCGGTGGCGCCTCCGGTACCGACGTCGTGCTGCCCGCGCTGGGCGAGTCGGTCACCGAGGGCACCGTCACCCGCTGGCTGAAGCAGGTCGGCGAGGAGGTCGCGGAGGACGAGCCGCTGCTCGAGGTCTCCACGGACAAGGTCGACACCGAGATCCCCGCGCCGGTCGCCGGCGTGCTGCTGGAGATCGTCGTCGGCGAGGACGAGACCGCGGAGGTCGGCGCCAAGCTGGCCGTCATCGGCGCTCCGGGCGCGGCTCCGGCCGCCCCCGCTCCGGCCGCCCCCGCCGCGGCTCCGGCCCCGGCCCCGGCCGCCCCTGCCGTTCCGGCTCCGGCTCCGGCTCCGGCTCCGGTCGCCGCTCCGGCTCCGGTCGCGCCCGCCGCCCCGGTCGCGCCCGCCGCCCCGGCCCCCGCGCCGGTGGCCGCGCCCGCCCCCGTCACCCCGGCTCCGGCGCCCGCCGCGACCGCCGCTGACGACGGTGCGTACGTGACCCCGCTGGTGCGCAAGCTCGCCGCCGAGAACGGCGTCGACCTGGCCGCCGTCAAGGGCACCGGCGTCGGTGGCCGTATCCGCAAGCAGGACGTCATCGCCGCCGCCGAGGCCGCGAAGGCCGCCGCTCCGGCTCCGGCCACCGCTCCGGCCGCCTCCGCCAAGAAGGCGCCGGTCCTGGAGGTCTCCCCGCTGCGCGGCCAGACCGTCAAGATGCCCCGCATCCGCAAGGTCATCGGCGACAACATGGTGAAGGCGCTGCACGAGCAGGCGCAGCTGTCCTCGGTCGTCGAGGTCGACATCACCCGGCTGATGAAGCTCCGCGCGCAGGCGAAGGACTCCTTCGCGGCCCGCGAGGGCGTCAAGCTCTCCCCGATGCCGTTCTTCGTGAAGGCGGCGGCCCAGGCGCTGAAGGCCCACCCGGCCGTCAACGCCCGGATCAACGTGGACGAGGGCACGATCACCTACTTCGACACCGAGAACATCGGTATCGCGGTGGACTCGGAGAAGGGCCTGATGACCCCGGTCATCAAGCGTGCCGGCGACCTGAACATCGCCGGTATCGCCAAGGCCACCGCCGACCTGGCGGGCAAGGTCCGGGCGAACAAGATCACCCCGGACGAGCTGTCCGGCGCGACCTTCACCATCTCCAACACCGGCTCGCGCGGCGCGCTCTTCGACACGATCATCGTGCCGCCGAACCAGGTCGCGATCCTGGGCATCGGCGCCACGGTCAAGCGTCCGGCCGTCATCGAGACGGAAGAGGGCACCGTCATCGGCGTCCGCGACATGACCTACCTGACGCTGTCCTACGACCACCGTCTGGTGGACGGCGCCGACGCGGCCCGTTACCTGACCGCGGTCAAGGCGATCCTGGAGGCGGGCGAGTTCGAGGTCGAGCTCGGCCTGTAACCCGCACCGCTCACCCGCAGCGCGCACACACGGCACCCCCGTCCGGACCTCCGGGCGGGGGTGCCGTGTTTCCGTGGCGCCGGGTCTCCGGGCAGGGTGCCGCGTTTCCGTGGCGCCGGGCCCCCGGGCAGGGTGCGGTGTCCCCGGTGCCGGGCCCCCGGGTGCGAGTGCCGTGTTTGTGTGACCCGGGTTCACGCGGCCGCCGTTCTTCCGCCGCGCCCCCGGTTCCGCGATCACATCGACGGCACGAGTCCGGACTTCACCCGGTAGGAGCCCGTACGGCCGGGAACACTCCGACAGCGTGTAAGTCTCGTCTCACCTGCGGGAAAGCGCCGCCATGCACCCCTCACCGACACAGCCACGGCCTTATTGTCTAAAGGTCAAACGCCCCCGGGGTCTCGCCACCCCTCCCAAAGGAGCCTTCATGACCGCGCCCGTCGTCCACTCGCTGCGCGAACAGATCCGCGAGCACATCGTGGAGGGGATCGTCAGCGGGCGCTGGAAGCCGGGCGAGCGGATCGTGGAGCGCAGGATCGCGACCGAGCTGGAGGTCAGCCAGACCCCGGTGCGTGAGGCGCTTCGCGAGCTGGAGTCGCTGCGGCTGATCGAGTCGGCGCCGAACAAGGGCGTCCGGGTGCGGAACCTGACGGCCGCCGACCTGGAGGAGAGCTACCCCGTACGGGCCGGTCTGGAGGCCATCGCGGCGGAGCTGGCGGCCGGACGGCTGGCCGAGGACTGCTCGGCGCTCGAACCGCATGTGGCGGCCCTGTACGAGGCCGACCGGCTGGCCGACGGGACCGGCCAGGTGCGGCACACCGTGGGCTTCCACCGCGAGCTGGTCCGCGCGGCCGGGAACTCCGTCCTCCTGCACACCTGGGAGGGCCTGGGCATCGAGGTCTTCACCGCCCTGTCCATCCGCTGGCTCGGGACCGTGCAGCAGTCGTACGCGGAGGAGCACGAGGCCCTCGTGGACGCCTTCCGGCGGCGCGATCCGCTGATCGCCGACCTCGTGAAGGCCCATGTCCTCGGCTGCGCCCCGCGCCCGTGAGGGACGTGCCGACGGCTTCGAGGCCCGCGAGGGACACGAGGACGGCATCGGCGCAGGGGAGCACACCCGCGCTCAACCGTGCTCCCACCTGCGGAAACCGTCGATTTTCAAGGCACCCGGTGCCTGGCATCAAGGCACCCCGTGCCGACTTTCCGATCTGAAGAGGATTTCCCACGGAATCCTTTGATCGATCATCGATCAGGGGGTTACAGTCACCGACGGGCCCCTACAAGGGCCCGTCGCCCTGTCCTGCCATAGACCAAGGGCACCCCCGAACACCCCTTGCCGATGAGGGAACCCCCCTCCGCATCCGGAAGGCGGCGCAATGACCGACCCCACCGCAATCCAGCCGAGCGAGCTCGACCAGCTCCCGGACCGCGACCCCGAGGAGACCGCCGAGTGGCAGGCCTCCCTGGACGCCGTCACCCAGGCGGCCGGGCCGCACCGTGCCGCGTACCTGATGCGCCGCACACTGGAGCGCGCCGAGGGCAACGGTCTCGCGCTGCCCAAGCTGCTTGAGACCGACTACGTCAACACCATCCCCACCGCCGCCGAGCCCGCCGTGGCCGGCGACGAGGCGATGGAGACCCGGATCACCGCGTGGAACCGCTGGAACGCGGCCGCGATGGTGACCCGGGGCGCGAAGCACGGCGTCGGCGGCCACATCGCCACCTTCGCCTCCGCGGCCTGGCTCTACGAGACCGGCTTCAACCACTTCTTCAAGGGCAAGGAGGGTGACGGGTCAGGCGACCAGCTCTTCATCCAGGGCCACGCCTCTCCCGGCATCTACGCCCGCGCCTTCCTCGACGGCCGGCTGACCGAGCAGCACCTGGACAACTTCCGCCAGGAGTCCGGCGGCAACGGCCTCCCGTCGTACCCGCACCCGCGCCGGCTGCCCTGGCTGTGGGAGTTCCCGACCGTATCCATGGGCCTCGGCCCGCTGTCGGCGATCTACCAGGCCCGATTCAACCGCTATCTGACCAGCCGCGGCATCAAGGACGTCTCGCAGTCCCACGTGTGGGCGTTCCTCGGTGACGGCGAGATGGACGAGCCGGAGTCGACGGCGGCACTCACGCTCGCCTCCCGCGAGGGTCTGGACAACCTGACCTTCGTCATCAACTGCAACCTCCAGCGCCTCGACGGCCCGGTCCGCGCGAACTTCAAGATCGTGCAGGAGCTGGAGGCGCGGTTCCGCGGTTCCGGCTGGAACGTCGTGAAATCGCTGTGGGGCTCGGCCTGGGACGAGCTGTTCCAGCTCGACACCACGGGCGCGCTCGTACGCCGGCTGCGCGAGGTACCCGACGCGCAGGTGCAGACGTACCAGACCCGCGACGCCGCCTACATCCGCCATGACTTCTTCGGCTCCGACCCGGCGCTCGTCGAGATGGCGAAGCTGCTCAGTGACGACAAGATCATCGAGTGCTTCCGCATCTCCCGCGGCGGCCACGAGTCGCGCAAGGTGTACGCGGCCTACCGCGCCGCCCTGTCCCACAAGGGCGCCCCGACGGTGATCCTGGCCCAGACGGTCAAGGGCCACACCCTGGGCGAGGGCTTCGCGTCGAAGAACGCCAACCACCAGATGAAGAAGCTGTCGACGGACGAGTTCAAGCAGATGCGTGATCTGCTCGAACTGCCCATCTCCGACAGCCAGTTCGTCGACGGCGTGGTCCCCTACGGCCACCCGGGCGCCGACGCCCCCGAGGTCCGCTACCTCCAGGAGCGCCGCGCGGCCCTCGGCGGCCCGGCCCCGGCCCGCCGCACGCACGCCGTGGCCCCGCTGCCGGCCTCCCCCGACAAGACGTTCGCGTCCTTCGACAAGGGCTCCGGCACCCAGAACCTGGCGACGACGATGGCCTTCGTCCGTCTGGTCAAGGACCTGGTCCGCGACAAGGAGACCGGCAGGCGCTGGGTGCCGATCGTCCCGGACGAGGCCCGTACCTTCGGTATGGAGTCGCTCTTCCCGTCGCTGGGCATCTACTCGCCCAAGGGTCAGACGTACGAGCCGGTCGACCGCGACCAGCTGATGTACTACAAGGAGGCCAAGGACGGCCAGATCCTCAACGAGGGGATCACCGAGGCCGGCTCCATGGCGGACTTCATCGCCGCGTCCACCGCGTACTCCACGCACGGCGAGACGATGATCCCCTTCTACATCTTCTACTCGATGTTCGGCTGGCAGCGCACGGCCGACCAGATGTGGCAGCTCGGCGACCAGCTCGGCCGCGGCTTCCTGGTCGGTGCCACGGCGGGCCGTACGACCCTGACCGGTGAGGGCCTTCAGCACGCCGACGGCCACTCCCCCGTCATCGCGGCGACGAACCCGGCGGCACTGTCCTACGACCCGGCGTTCGCCTACGAGATCGCGGCGATCGTCAAGGACGGTCTGCGCCGGATGTACGGCGAGGCGGCCCCGGGCGAGGACCAGGACGTCTTCTACTACCTGACCGTCTACAACGAGCCGATGCCGCAGCCCGCCAAGCCGGCCGGTGTCGACGAGGGCATCCTCAAGGGCCTGTACCGCTTCAACACGGCGGAGTCGGCGGGCCTGAACGTGGCCGCGGCGAACGCCCCGCGCATCCAGCTGCTCGGCTCCGGCACGGCGATCCACTGGACCCTTCAGGCCCAGAAGCTGCTCGCCGAGGAGTGGGGCGTGGCCGCCGACGTGTGGTCCGCGACCTCCTGGACCGAGCTGCGCCGCGACGCGCTGGAGGCCGACGCGGCCCTGCTGCGCGGCGAGGAGCGGGTGCCGTTCCTCCGCCGGGCGCTCCAGGGCGCCGAGGGCCCGGTGCTCGCGGTCTCCGACTACATGCGCCAGGTCCCGGACCAGATCGCGCAGTGGGTCGAGCAGGACTGGTCCTCGCTCGGTGCCGACGGTTTCGGTCTCTCGGACACCCGCGAGGCGGCCCGCCGCCACTTCGGCGTGGACGCGCAGTCGATCGTCGTCGCGGCGCTGGCGCAGCTCGCCCGCCGCGGTGAGGTCAAGGCGTCGGCCGTGAAGGAGGCCCGGGAGCGCTACGGCCTGTAGTGCCCGGGGTTCGGACTCGGTGAAGGGGTACGGCGGCCGCCGTACCCCTTCCTCGGCTTTCCCGGCGGCTCCGCGTCTTCGGCTTTCCCGGCGGCTCCCCTTCTTCGGTGTTCCCGGCGGCTCCCCTTCTTCGGCGTTCCCGGCGGCTCCGCGAGGTCAGGTGCCCGTCTCCTCGTTGTCGGTGGTGCCCGGCATGATGAATCCATGCGTGCCGCTCGTCTGATCAGGATGGTGCTGCTGCTCCAGAGCCGGGCGTCGATGACCGCCGGCGAGCTGGCGCGGGAGCTGGAGGTGTCCGAGCGCACGGTCTCCCGGGACGCGCAGGCACTGTCGGAGGCGGGGATCCCGGTCTACGCGGACCGCGGCCGGGCCGGCGGCTACCGCCTGGTCGGCGGGTACCGCACGCGGCTGACGGGACTGGCGCGGAGCGAGGCCGAGGCGCTGTTCCTGAGCGGGGTGCCGGGGGCGCTGCGCGACATGGGCCTCGAGGACACGGCGTCGGCGGCCCGGCTGAAGGTGTCGGCGGCGCTGCTGCCCTCCGTGCGGGACGCCTCGCGCTCGGCCGCGCAGCGCTTCCATCTGGACGCTCCCGCCTGGTTCAGCGAGCCGCGGACGCCCGAGCTGCTGCCGGCGCTCGCGGACGCGGTGTGGGACGACCGGCCGGTCCTCGCGCGCTACCGGCGTGGCGGCTCGGAGGTGGAGCGGACGCTCGAACCGTACGGACTCGTCCTGAAGGCCGGGCTCTGGTATCTGTGCGCGCGGGTGGCGGACGCGGCGGCCTTCCGGGTGTACAGGATCGACCGGTTCACGGCCGTCGACCCCGGCGCGGAACGGTTTCGTCGGGACGAAGGGTTCGACCTGGCGGCGTTCTGGGAGGAGCGGGCCGGGGAGTTCGCCCGGTCCGTGCTGCGGTCCGAGATCGTCGTACGGCTGTCCCCCGAGGGCGTACGCCGGCTGCCGTACGCCCTCGGTCCCGCGTCCGCGCAGGAGGGGCTCGGCACGTCCGGAGCCCCCGACGGACAGGGCTGGGTGACGCTCACCCTGCCGGTCGAGTCCGAGGTGGTCGCCCGGATGCAACTGCGGGGGCTCGGGCCGGAGGTGGAGGTGCTCGCCCCGGCGGCGCTGCGGGAGCGCTGCGCCGAGGACGCGGCCGGGGCGGCGGCGCTGTACCGGTGATCGCGGACCCCGCGGAGGCGTTTCCGCCACGCGCTTGAAATCCGTACGAACCCGGTGGTTTTACCTTCGGCATGTGCATGCATAACAATCTGCGCCACTCCACGTGCGTCCCTCCCGCCCAGGCCCGATGCTGGACCCGTGATGGACGAGACGGAGTTCTGGCAGCTGGTGGACACGACCCGCGAGACTGCCGAGGGCGACCCCGAGGAACAGGCCGATCTGCTTGTCGAGCGGCTCGTCCAGCTGGACCCGGACTCCGTCCTGGACTTCGCCCGGCACTTCGAGTCCCGCTACAACCGCGCCTACCGCTGGGACCTGTGGGGCGCGGCCTGGGTGCTGCTCGACGGGGCCAGCGACGACGCCTTCGACTTCTTCCGGTGCTGGCTTATCGGCCAGGGCCGGGAGGTCTTCGAGGGCGCGATGCACGACCCCGACACGCTCGCCGAGCTCCTGGAGGACTTCGACGAGGAGATCGACGGTGACGGCGAGGAGCTGGGGTACGCGGCCGACGAGGCCTACGAGCAGCTGACCGGCGCCGTCGCGCCCTCCCTGGGCATCCCGGTCGCGCCCGCCGAGCCCGAGGGCACTCCGCTGGCGTTCGAGAACGAGTCCGCCGTCGCGGAGCGCTACCCCAAGCTGTGGGAGCGGTTCAGGGAGGACTGAGGGGACCGCCGGGCCAGGTCCGCGGAGAGGTGTGTCTGCGGCCGGTCCGCGCGCACCGTGTGGTGCAGCGGGGCCGCGTTGGCCCGGTCCAGCGCGGACGCCGTGACCACCGCAGGACCCAGCACGACCGTCGCCGCGGCGCAGACCACCGCCCACGGGCCCCGCGCGGCCCTCACCCAGCCTCCTGCCTGCTCCGCGGCCCCCGTGTCCTGCCCACCAGCCGTGCGCCCGGCGTGCGCCCCGCTCTCCGCGCGGCGCGCGGGCTCCGTCCGACTGAACCTCATGTTCCCCACCTCCGGTCAGTACGTACACAGACGGTAGGACGCACGGCTCTGGGGAGTCTGTGAGCGGCCGGGGGCGTACCTGTGAAACTGCCGGTGCGGGGCCTGTGCGGCGGTCAGCGGCCCTGGATACGGGCCGCCAGCTCGCGGATCTCGGGGAGGCGGGCGCTGAGGGCGGCGCCCGGGCAGCGGGTCATGAAGGCCGCGTCGTGGCCGGAGACGGTGGAGAGCACGGCGGCGGTGCCCTCGGCGTAGCGGCTGAGACTGTTGCTGGAGACGAGGCGGACCGTGCCCCGGGGGTCGACGCCGCTGAGCCCGAGCTTCCAGGCCACCAGCCGGGCGATCGCGTCGGTCATCGCCTTCGGCACCGGTGATCCCGCCGTGAACGTGCCGATCGCGGCGATCCCGGCGGTGCGATGGTTGAAGCCCTGGGTGTGCGCCCCGGTGACGGGACGGCCGATCCCGCCCGCGCGCCCTTCGTAGATCGTGCCGCAGCGGTCGACGAGGAAGTTGTAGCCGATGTCGTCCCACCGCTTGGCGCCGGTCTGGCCCGCGTACACGTCACGGATGATGCGGGGCACGTCGGCGCAGTCGTAGCCGTTCGGCGAGTCGGTGTGATGGATGAAGACCGCGACGACGCGGTCGTCGTACCGGGGCGGCGGCTGCTCGCGCGTGCTCGTGGCGTCCAGCCACTTGGAGCGCGGCACGATGGGCGGCATGGCGACGGGCCGGGGCACGGTGATCCGGGCCTCGACCGGGGGCGGGACGGTGGCGCGTGCCGCCGTGTGGTCCACTCCGGCCGCGCACGTCACCAGCGCCACGACGGCGAGCAGACCGGGTACGCAGCCGAGGAGGACGAGGACCGGTTTCGGCAGCCCGGCCGGCGCCCCCCGGCGCACGCCGGGGGGCACGGGGGCGCGGGGCGCTCGCCACGGTCCGGTGCGGCTCTCGCGGGCCCGGGGGCCCGGCCGTCCGTGGCGCCCGTGCCGGACGGCGCGGGACACTGGTTCCCCGCTCCGTATTCGAGGCTCACGCGGCTTCCGGAAGACACGCATGGAGCCACCCTGACCCGGATCCGCGCGGGCCGCGATGTGTGGTGTGCCACCTGGTGGAACCATCAGGCGTGTCCGGGACGTTTTTACAGGTCCACGGGTATGGCCGTTTCCACGGCACCGAACGCGCGTGGCTGATCACCGGGCCCGCCCGACGCGTACTAAGGGGCCCTAGAGAAAGGCGGCTCCGTGGACGTGCTCGACCTCCTGCTGATGCTGGTCATCCTGGTCTACGCGGCGTCCGGGTACCGCCGCGGCCTGGTGGCCGGCTGCGTCTCGCTGGCCGGTTTCGTGGGCGGCGCCGTCATCGGCGTATGGGTGCTGCCGTGGATGATGGAGCTGGTCACGGCGGGGACACCGGCGGCGACGGTCACGGCGGTGCTCACGGTGCTGGTGCCCGGCGTGGTGGGCCACGAGTTGGCCGGGCGGCTGGCGCTGAAGCTGCGCCGCGAGCTGGACGAGGGGCCGCTGCGGGTGGCCGACGGGGTCGGCGGAGCCGCGGCGAACACCCTGGCGGTACTGCTGGTGGCCTGGGTGGCGGCGAGCGTCCTCGGCGCGTCCTCCTCGACGGTGGTGACCCAGTCGATCCGCAACTCGGCGCTGCTGGGCGCCGTGCAGAACTCGATGCCGGAGACGACGCCGACCTGGTTCTCGCGCGCGACCTCGGCACTCACCGAGGCGGGCTTCCCGCAGGTCTTCAACCCCTTCGAGAACGAACCGACGGCCGGGGTCGCCAAGCCCTCCGGGGACAGTGTCACGCCCGCCGCGACGAACGCGGCCAAGGTGAGCACCGTGAAGGTCGAGGGCGCCTCGGGCAACCAGGGCCGGGAGGGCAGCGGCTTCGTCTTCGCCGCGCACCGGGTGATGACCAACGCGCACGTGGTGGCGGGCATCGACCGGCCGACCGTGCGGGTGGGCGGGGTCGGCCGCTCCTACCAGGCGCGAGTGGTCCTCTTCGACCCGCAGAAGGACGTCGCCGTCCTGTACGTGCCGGCTCTGCGCGCCCCCGTCCTCCACTTCGACGGGGTCGCCTCGCGCGGGGACTCCGCGGTGGTCGCGGGCTATCCGCAGGACGGCGGTCTCGATCTCCAGGCGGCCACCGTCGCGAGCCGCATCAACGCGACGGGCCAGAACATCTACAACTCGGGCACGGTCACCCGCGAGATCTACTCGATCCGCTCGACCGTCCGTCCCGGCAACTCCGGCGGTCCGCTGCTGACCACCGACGGCAGGGTGTACGGCGTGGTCTTCGCGCGTTCGACCTCGGACGACGAGACCGGTTACGTCCTGACGGCGCACGAGGTCGCGGGCGACGCCCACAAGGGGGCCCACGCCACGGCCCGCGTGGACACGGGCCACCTCGTCACCTCCTGACCCGGACCGGGTCGGGAGGCTGCCCCCGGCCGGGTCACGACCGGACGGCGGGCACTGGTCGGCGGGCGCCGGGTGGCGGGCGCTGGTCGGCGGGCGCTGGTCGGCGGGCGGCGGTCAGAGGGGGCGTCCCATCAGGACGTCGTCCACATAGGCGCCGTCCAGCAGGAACTCCCCGGGCAGGATCCCCTCGACGACGAACCCCTCGGACTCGTACAGCCTCCGCGCCGGGGTGTTGTGGCCGAGCACCCGCAGGGTGATGCGCCGGGCGTCCTGGCGGCGGGCCTCCTCGCACGCCGCCCGCAGCAGCGCGCGGCCCACCCCGGCGCCGCGGACCTCGTCGGCGACGGCCAGCCCGAGGATCTGGCGGACGTGCGCGTTGCAGGCCAACGGGGTCGGGAAGCCGATCCGGATGTATCCGACCGGGCGGCCGTCGAGTTCGGCGACGAGATGGTCCCGGGGACCGAACCGCTCGCTGTAGAAAGGCGGGTACGGCGGCCGGGGGCGCGGCATGACCGCGTGCAGCGTCGACCAGGTGTCGCGGTCGAGCCGGCCGAGCGCGTCCTCGTCGTCCAGGGTGGCGGTCCGTATCCGCGGAGCAGCTGACATACCGGTCACTGTACGGCCGCCGCGCTGCGGCCCCTTTCGTGAAGTCGGCGGCTGCGCGGGCAGGATGGACCCATGAGCGACTCACCGCTGTCCCCGGGTTCCCGCATCGTGATCGCCGGCGCGTCCGGCCTGATCGGCTCCGCGCTGGCGCGCTCCCTGAGCGCCGAGGGGCACGAGGTGGTCAGGCTCGTGCGCCGTGAGCCGCGCTCGCCGCAGGAGCTCCGCTGGGATCCGCAGCGGCAGCGGATCGACGCGGTGGGGCTCATCGGATGTGACGCGGTGGTCAATCTGGCGGGGGCGCCGATCGCGGGACGGCCCTGGACGAAGACGTACAAGCGGATGATCCGGGACAGCCGGGTGCTCGGGACGGCGACGCTGGCGGAGGCGGTGGCCTCGCTCGACGAACCGCCGCGGGTCTTCGTCAACGGGAGCGCGATCGGGTTCTACGGCGACACGGGCGACCGCGCGGTGGACGAGTCGGCGCCGCCCGGGGACGGGTTCCTGCCGTCCGTCTGCGTGGAGTGGGAGGAGGCGACGGCTCCCGCGCAGGAGGCGGGGGTACGCACGGTGCTGCCCAGGACCGGACTCGTGGTGGCCGGTGAGGGCGGGGCCTGGGCCAGGCTGATTCCGATGTTCAAGGCGGGCGCCGGGGGGCGGATGGGGAACGGGCGGCAGTACTGGAGCCATATCGCGCTGCACGACGAGGTGGCCGCGATCCGGCATCTCATCGACACGGAGTCGCTTTCCGGACCGGTGAACCTGACCGCTCCCGACCCGCTCACCAACGGCGAGATCACCGAGGCGATGGGCCGGGTCCTGCACCGCCCGACCCTGCTGACCGCCCCCGCCCCGATCCTGCGCCTCGTCCTCGGCGACATGGCCGGGGACGTCCTGGGCAGCCAGCGCGTCCTGCCCACCCGCCTCCTGGAATCGGGCTTCACCTTCGCGTTCCCCTCGATCGAGGACGCCCTGCGGGCGGCCCTGGGCTGAGGGGCGTCGTACGCCCACCCCGGCTCCGGGCGCTCCGGCCCCGCCGGGGTGCCGCCGCCTCCCCCGGGGCGCGTGTGCCGGCCCGGGCGGGCCCGACCGCCGCCGCCCGGCGGGTACATGCACCCCCCATGCTCCCGTGCACGGCCGCCGCGCGGCTTCCCCCGTACGGCCGAACCTCGCACCCTCGATCCGAACTCGGGCATTCCAGAAGCGTGTTGGGGGCATGACGTCCCCACCGGCCGCGCAACCTCGAGGAGGGGCACGTGCTAGAGCCCGCACGCCACGCCGCGCACACGGCGGAGATCACCGAAGACGTCGACGTCGTCGTCGTGGGAGCCGGTGTCGCCGGCCTCGCGGCCGCACGTCATCTGACCGGGGCGGGGCTGAGGACCGCCGTCCTTGAGGCCGCCCCCCATGTGGGCGGCCGCATGTCCACGGAGAAGGTCGACGGCTTCCGGCTGGACCGGCTCGGCCGGCTCCTGTCCACCTCGTACCCGGAACTGCGCCTCACCCCGGGCCTGGGCGGCCTCGTCCTGTGCCCGTTCGCGCCGGGCGTGCTGCTGCACAGCGACGGCCACCGCCACCACACGGGCACGCCCCGCACTCCCCGGAGCGCGAGGGGCGCGTTCACCACTGCGCGCGCCCTCGCGAGCGCCCCCCGGCTTCCGCTGCCCCGGCCCGCGCGCGGCACCACCCGCCCCGGGCCGCTCGGCAGCCCCCTCGACCAGTCCCGTCTCGGCGCGGCCCTCGCCCGGCTCGCCTCGACTCCGCCGGAGCGCCTGCTCGCCCGCCCCGACCTCACCGCGGCGAAGGCGCTGACCTCGCGGGGTCTCCCGGCCCGTACGGTCGACGCCTTTCTGCGCCCCCTCCTCGCCGCCCTGCTGTGCGACCCGGAGCTGCGCACGTCGAGCCGTTGCGCCGACCTCGCGCTGCACTCCTTCGCGACGGGCCGGCTGTGTCTGCCGGAGGGCGGCGCGGACGCGCTCCCCGAACTGCTCGCGGCCGCGCTTCCGCCCGGCACGGTGCACACGGGCGTCGAGGTCACCGCCGTCTCCACCACCCGGGTCACCACGAAGGACCACGGCGAACTCCGCTGCCGGGCCGTCCTGTTGGCGACCGGGGCCCGCGCCGCCGCCCGGTTCCTGCCCGGACTGCACGTACCCGGCTTCCATCCGGTGACCGTGCTGCACCACACCACGGACGAACCGCCGCTCACCGAACCGGCGTTGATCCTGGACGCCGACCGGAGCGGTCCGGTGGCGCACACTTCGGTCGTCAGCCAGGTCGACCCGACCCGGGCGCCCGCCGGCCGCGCACTGATCTCCTCGACCGTGCTCGGCACTCCGCCCGCCGCGGCCCACCTGGACGCGACGGTCCGCGCCCAGCTGGCCCGTCTCTACGGCACGTCGACGACCCGCTGGGAACTGCTGGCGGTCCATCACGAGCCCGAGGCCGTCCCGGCGATGCCGCCACCGCACGACCCACGGCGTCCCGTACGGCTGCTCGCGGGCCTGTACGTGTGCGGCGACCACCGGGACACCAGCACCGTGCAGGGCGCGCTGCACTCGGCCAGGCGGGCCGCCCACGCCCTCCTGACCGACCTGGACGTCAGCCCGGCCGCCCCGCTGGCGGAGCCCCTGGAGCCCGCTGCCGCCTGACCCGCCCCCGGAGCTCCGCAACGGGGCTGCGGAGCTCCGGGGCCCGGGGGCGCCGAGCCGCGGACCCCTGGCCCTCCCGGAGGGCCGGCCCGGGGGCCCGCCCCGCCCCCGGTGCGCGCATCCAGCTTCCCGGTCTCCGGTACCCCAGGCCGGAGACCGGGGACGCCCCGCCCCGGCCCTGGCCCGTCCGGCGGCGCTGGGCTCGGCGTGTGCTCCCCCGGGCTCCCCCGGGCTCCTCCGGGCAGGGGCGCCGACGGCGTCACTCGCCGGCTCCCCCGGACTTCGGCCGGGAGACCTCGCCCCGCCTGATCCGCCGGACGGGCCCCGCGCTCAGCTCAGCGCCGCCACCTTGTCGCGGTAGCCGCGCACCGGCGCGGCGTCCTTGTACGGTTCGAGCCGTTTCTCGAAGTCCCGCACGTACTCCACGGCCCGCGCCGAGCGCATCTCCGCCGCCTGCCCCGCCGCCTCGGCGCCGAGCAGACAGGCCTGGTCGAGCTCTCCGAGCCCGAGCCGCGCGGAGGCGAGCACCACCCGGCAGAACAGCCGGCTGCGCGCGTACCCGGGCGCCCTCAGTTGCAGCGAGCGCTCGGCGTGCTGCGCCGCCGCCCGGAACTGCTGGAGGTCCCGGTGGCAGTGCCCGAACTCGTCCGCGAGCTGTGCCTCGTCGAAGTACCGGGCCCAGTGCGGGACCTCGTCGCCGGTCCGGGACGCCTCCAGCGCGCGTTCGGCCCGGACCAGGGAGGCCGTGCAGGCCCGCACCTCGCCGAGCACCCCGTGACCGCGCGCCTCGACGGCGTGCAGCAGCGCCTGCACGACCTGCGGGCCCCCGGTGCCGAGGCCCTGCTGCGCGACCCGCGCGAGCTGCACGGCCTCGCGCCCGTGCCCGAGATAGACGGCCTGCCGGCTCATCGTGATGAGCACGTAGGAGCCGTACACCCGGTCTCCCGCGGCCTGCGCCAGACGCAGCGCCTGGACGAAGTACCGCTGCGCGAGTCCGTGCGCGCCGATGTCGTACGACGTCCAGCCGGCGAGCCGGGTGAGGTCGGCGGCGGCGGCGAACAGGTGCCGGCCGGTCTGCTCGCCGTAGGCGCCGCGCAGCATCGGCTCGGCCTCGTGCTCCAGATAGCGGACCAGTGCCTGGCGGGCGTGGCCGCCGCCGTAGGCGTGGTCCAGGGCGCGGAAGAGCTCGCCGACCGAACGGAGCGCGGCGATGTCCCCGCCGCTGACCCGCTGGCCGGGGCCCCGCTCGGTGCGGCCGCGCCGGGACGAGGGTCCCCCCTGCTCGGGCGGTGCCGTGATCTTGGGCGGCACCGGGCGGCCCTGGGCGGGGATGCGGGCCGGCTGCTCGCCGCGGGCGACCCGGTCGTCGGCCCGGCCGATCAGCCAGTCACGGCTGGGCACGACGAGCCCGGCCGGGGTGAAGGCGATCTTGCGGAGCTCGGCGTGGCTCCCCGAGTCCTTGCGCCACAGGCCGCTGACGATGTCCACGGCCTCCTCGGGGGTCGCGGCGAACTCGAGCCCCGCGTACACGGGCGCGCAGGCGTCGAGTCCGAGGTCCTGCGCGCTCAGACGGCGGCCGAGGCGGCGCGTGAACACCTCGGCGATGAGCGCGGGCGTGGTGCCGCGGGGCTGCTGGCCGCGCAGCCACCGGGTCACCGATGTCTTGTCGTATCTCAGGTCCAGTCCGTGTTCGAGTCCGAGCTGGTCAACGCGACGGGCGAGACCTGCGTTGGAGAACCCCGCTTCTGCGATGAGCGCGGCGAGCTGTCGATTGGGCGTGCGCTGCGCGGGTCGTTCCGTCATCTGCGGTGCGGTCTCCTGCCTTCGGGTTACCGGCGGTCCCAGGGGGCGTGGAACGCGTATGCGCCTCCCCCGAGGACGCCCTGTGCCCGGATTGCCTGTGAGCAGCCCTTATGGCCTCGTGAACGGCGCGAATGTAGCGGAGCGTGAGCACGTCATCGCACACATCGACCTTCATTCATCCGATCGTGTGAGTATTGGCCGTCGAGCTGACGCGGATCGGGCGGACGTACAGTGGCGTGGGTGCGCCACGGACCTGACGAAAGGTTCCTCCGCGTGCCCCGCACGGGGACCACGACGTTCCCGAGGAAGCTTCTAGGGAGGCCCTTGCCGTGAGTGAGTTGCGGTTCGTCCGCATGGGATTCGGTGCCGAGGCCGTCGAGTACCAGGAGGCGTGGGACGAGCAGCGCCGCGTGCACGCCGCCCGGTTCCTGGACGAGATCCCCGACACCTGCCTGCTCCTGGAGCACCCCCCGGTGTACACCGCGGGGCGGCGCACCGCGGACAACGAGCGGCCCCTGGACGGCACCCCCGTCATCGACGTGGACCGCGGCGGCAAGATCACCTGGCACGGTCCCGGCCAGCTGGTCGGCTACCCCATCCAGAAGCTCCCGCGCCCCGTGGACGTCGTGGCACACGTACGCCGTCTGGAAGAGGCGCTCATCCGCACCTGCGCGGAGTTCGGCCTGGAGACGAGCCGCATCGAGGGCCGCAGCGGCGTCTGGGTCCTCGGTGACGCCAAGGACCCCTCCGAGCGGGCCTCCGCGCTCGGCGGCCTCTCCCTCGACTTCGACCCCCGGCTGACGGACGAGGAGTTCGACCCGCGGCTCGACGGCCCGGAGTACGCCCCGTCCAACGCGGGCCAGCGCCGCGAGGACCGCAAGATCGCCGCCATCGGCATCCGCGTCGCCAAGGGCGTCACCATGCACGGCTTCGCCCTGAACGTGAACCCGGACAACGCCTGGTTCGACCGGATCATCCCGTGCGGCATCCGGGACGCCGGCGTCGCCTCCCTCGCGAACGAGCTGGGCCGCGACGTGACCATCGAGGAGGTCCTGCCGGTGGCCGAGAAGCACCTCAGGGACATCCTCGTGAACGCGGACCTGAAGCCGCGCGTCGTGGAACGCGCGCCGGCCTAGGACCCGCGGGCCCAGGACGGGACACCTCCGGGAATGGACCCCCGCTCCCGAAGGTTGCCCACGTCGGGGGCCGAACACCGCACGGGCGTACCCTGGTGTACGCCGAAGAATCGAAGTTACAGGGAGCCGATGTGTCCGCAGTCGCACCCGACGGACGCAAGATGCTGCGCCTGGAGGTCCGGAACAGCCAGACCCCCATCGAGCGCAAGCCCGAGTGGATCAAGACCCGGGCGAAGATGGGCCCCGAGTACACGAAGATGCAGGCGCTCGTGAAGAGCGAAGGCCTGCACACGGTCTGCCAGGAGGCGGGCTGCCCCAACATCTACGAGTGCTGGGAAGACCGCGAGGCCACCTTCCTCATCGGCGGTGACCAGTGCACGCGGCGCTGCGACTTCTGCCAGATCGACACCGGCAAGCCCGAGGCGCTTGACCGTGACGAGCCGCGCCGTGTCGGTGAGTCCGTCGTCACGATGGACCTGAACTACGCCACGATCACCGGCGTCGCCCGCGACGACCTGGAGGACGGCGGCGCCTGGCTGTACGCGGAGACCGTCCGCCAGATCCACGCGCAGACGGCGGGCCGCGAGGCCGGCCGCACCAAGGTCGAACTGCTGGCGCCGGACTTCAACGCCGAGCCCGAGCAGCTGGCCGAGGTCTTCTCCTCGCGCCCCGAGGTGTTCGCGCACAACGTCGAGACGGTCCCCCGGATCTTCAAGCGCATCCGTCCGGGCTTCCGCTACGAGCGCTCGCTCAAGGTCATCACCGAGGCCCGTGACTACGGTCTGGTCACGAAATCGAACCTGATCCTCGGCATGGGCGAGACCCGCGAAGAGGTCAGCGAGGCGCTCCAGCAGCTGCACGACGCGGGCTGCGAGCTCATCACGATCACGCAGTACCTGCGGCCCTCCGTGCGCCACCACCCCGTGGAGCGCTGGGTCAAGCCGCACGAGTTCGTGGAGCTCAAGGAGGAGGCCGAGGAGATCGGCTTCTCCGGCGTCATGTCGGGCCCGCTGGTCCGCTCCTCGTACCGGGCCGGCCGCCTCTATCAGATGGCCGTCGAGAAGCGTGGCGCGTACGTCGCCTCCCAGGCGGTCTGATCCCCCGAACGGCACACGTTGCGAAAGGAAAGCGGTGGCACCCAGTGCCACCGCTTTCGTGTGAATCGGCGCACAAGCAACTCGCCCTCCACAACGGCCCGTTCACACCCTCCCGGGGCATCCCCGCAGTTGAACGGCGCATCAGGAACGGGGCAGGAAAGGGACCCGCGGTATCAAGGCTTCATTGGTGTTTGACCGCTCGGTCACGTACTGGTAACACCAATCAGTGACTCTGGTTCCACGTCACAAACTTCCCCGTCCGAGCTGTCGATCCCGAGGGGGGATCTTCATCATGCAGGCCGCGCCCGTACGCGCCACCGCGATTCCGTCGTTCACCGATGCACTGCGTGCCGTCGAGTCACTGCTCATGAGCAGTGGGCAGCGCACCGCCCGCCGCAACGCCTGGACCTCCGTCCTGGAGGACCGCCGCCGCGCCAAGGACCGCGTCGAGGCCCAGCGCGTGCTGGAGTCCGTCATCCGTTCCTGACCGGCTCCGGCCGGCTCCGGCCGGTGCCGGTCAGGAAGCCCGCTCCCCGCCACTGCGGCCCAGCTCACCCGGTACTGCCGTCGTCGGCGCTTCGCGGGCCACGTAGACTCGTGGGCATGGCGAGGAAGGCACCCGCAGCGGACGCTGCGAACCCCGGGCGACTCAAGCAGATCGCTCTGACGTACAAAATGACCCGCAAGGCCGATTCCAGGATCGGTCTTGTACTCGCGGCTGTCGGAATTCTCACCCTCGGTGTCTTCCTCGCGATCGGCTTCCTGATCGGTCACCCGGTCTATCTCGGGATCCTCGGGCTTCTGCTCGCCTTCCTCGCGACGGCGATCGTCTTCGGACGCAGGGCCGAGCGGGCCGCCTTCGGGCAGATGGAAGGCCAGCCGGGCGCTGCCGCGGCGGTGCTCGACAACATCGGCCGAGGCTGGACGACGACCCCCGCGGTCGCGATGAACCGCAGCCAGGACGTGGTGCACCGGGCCGTCGGCAAGGCCGGCATCGTGCTGGTGGCCGAGGGCAACCCGAACCGGGTCAAGAGCCTGCTGGCCGCCGAGAAGAAGAAGATGGCGCGGATCGTCTCGGACGTCCCGGTGCACGACATTCTCGTGGGCACCGGCGAGGGCCAGGTGGAGCTGAAGAAGGTCCGCACGACGATGCTGAAGCTGCCGCGCGTGCTCGCCGGCCCCCAGGTGACCGCGACCAACGACCGGCTGCGCGCGATGGGCGACCTGATGAGCAACATGCCGCTGCCGAAGGGCCCGATGCCCAAGGGCATGCGGATGCCGCGGGGCGGTCAGAAGCAGTGACGCTCGCGCAGGCCTGACCAGTTCAACGCCGACGGGGCGCCCGGAGATTCTCCGGGCGCCCCGTCGGCGTTGCGAACTTTCCTCGCCGCGGCACCCGCGCTCACCACACCGGGCTGCCCCTCACCGGGGACGGATCACTTTGGCCGGGCCGTCCATCGCCGGAAGCCGGTCACCCCGGCCGTACTGGGCCCCCTCGCCGGAAGCGGTCTGCCTCTCGCCGGTAGCCGGTCACGGCGGCTGTGCCGGGCTGCCCCTCACCGGGCGCCGGTCACGGCGGAAGTGCCGGGTCGTCACCCTCGCCGGGCGCCGGTCACGGCGGAAGTGCCGGGTCGTCACCCTCGCCGACGGCACCTCGGCCGTGCGAGCCGTCGCCGGGAGCCTGTCACCTTGGCCGTACTGGGCCGTACTGGGCCGTCCGTCGCCCGGCGCCGGTCACGGTGGAAGTGCCGGGTCGTCACCCTCGCCGAGGGCACCTCGGCCGGGCCGTCCGTCGCCTGGCCGGGTGGCGGGGTCGCCTCGGCCAGGCCGGCACGTCACCGGGGGCACGTCACCGGGGGCGGGTCACCTCGGTCGTACTGGGCGGTGCCGGGGTGCGAGGGCGGCTCGGTGTGGGGTCCGGGGTCAGATGCGGACTTCGATCGTGCGGGACAGGCGGTCGTGGAGGCCTCGGCCGTCGCGGTCCCAGGTCAGGGCCGGGACGGCCACGCACAGGAGCGCCGTGCGCAGCAGGACGCGCAGCGGGTTGGCCCGGCCGCCGCCCTCGGCCACGACACGCAGCCC
The DNA here is from genome assembly GCF_040607495.1 of Streptomyces sp. NPDC005281. Classification (NCBI taxonomy): domain Bacteria; kingdom Bacillati; phylum Actinomycetota; class Actinomycetes; order Kitasatosporales; family Streptomycetaceae; genus Streptomyces; species Streptomyces sp. NPDC005281. Next base: position 85,050 of record NZ_JBEXGX010000009.1, read on the forward strand.
CAGCAGCCGCTTGCCGGGAGTGGATCCGACGGTGCCGATCGTGAGCACGCCGAGGACGAAGAAGACGAGCAGGGCCCAGTTGCCCGTCGCCTGGCCGTAGCCGTCGGTGAGCAACCCGTATGCGATCAGGAGACACAGGCCCCAGTCGACGGCGAGGGCGCCCAGACGGCGGCCGGGGCGGGCGATCGAGCCCGGTCCGCTCTCCGGGAGACCGAGCTGTTCGCCGCGGTATCCGAAGTCGACTCCGGCGTCCTCCGCAGCCGCGCGGGGGCCGGAGAGCCACGATCCGATTACTTGCCTGTTGTCCACCCGTCCACGGTACTGTGCACGTTTTGCCATCCGGACAGGAGGGGCCGCGCGAACCCAGGTCGGTTAACTTGGGCGAAACAAATGGGTCACGCTTGAGAAATCCCCCGTCCCTATGGTCGGCTCCAGCGTGTGCCACCGCACTGGCCGCACGAACGAACTACCACCCCGGTCCACTGTGGGCGGGAGTAGGAGGAGCTGGATGTTCCAGAACGCCGACGAGGCCAAGAAGTTCATCGCGGACGAGGACGTCAAGTTCGTCGATGTCCGTTTCTGCGACCTGCCGGGTGTGATGCAGCACTTCACGATCCCGGCCGAGGCCTTCGACCCGACCGAGGAGCTCGCCTTCGACGGCTCCTCCATCCGCGGCTTCCAGGCCATCCACGAGTCCGACATGGCGCTCCGCGCCGACCTGTCCACCGCGCGCGTCGACCCCTTCCGCCGCGACAAGACGGTCAACATCAACTTCTTCATCCACGACCCGATCACGGGTGAGCAGTACTCCCGTGACCCGCGCAACGTGGCCAAGAAGGCCGAGGCCTACCTCGCGTCGACCGGTATCGCCGACACGGCGTACTTCGGTCCCGAGGCCGAGTTCTACGTCTTCGACAGCGTGCGCTTCAAGACCGCCGAGAACGAGTCCTTCTACCACATCGACTCCGAGGCCGGCGCCTGGAACACCGGCGCCGTCGAGAACAACCGCGGTTACAAGGTCCGCTACAAGGGCGGCTACTTCCCGACCCCGCCGGTCGACCACTTCGCCGACCTGCGTGCCGAGATCTCCCTGGAACTGGCCGCCTCCGGCCTCCAGGTCGAGCGCCAGCACCACGAGGTCGGCACCGCCGGCCAGGCCGAGATCAACTACAAGTTCAACACGCTGCTCGCCGCGGCCGACGACCTCCAGCTCTTCAAGTACATCGTGAAGAACGTCGCCTGGCGCAACGGCAAGACCGCGACCTTCATGCCGAAGCCGATCTTCGGCGACAACGGCTCGGGCATGCACGTCCACCAGTCGCTGTGGAGCAACGGCTCCCCGCTGTTCTACGACGAGACCGGCTACGCGGGTCTGTCGGACATGGCCCGCTACTACATCGGCGGCATCCTCAAGCACGCCCCGTCGCTGCTCGCCTTCACCAACCCGACGGTGAACTCGTACCACCGCCTGGTCCCCGGCTTCGAGGCCCCGGTCAACCTGGTGTACTCGCAGCGCAACCGCTCCGCGGCCATGCGTATCCCGATCACGGGCTCGAACCCGAAGGCCAAGCGTGTCGAGTTCCGCGCGCCCGACTCCTCCGGCAACCCGTACCTGGCGTTCGCGGCCCTGCTGATGGCCGGTCTGGACGGCGTCAAGAACAAGATCGAGCCGGCCGAGCCGATCGACAAGGACCTGTACGAGCTGGCTCCCGAGGAGCACGCGGGCGTCGCCCAGGTCCCGACCTCGCTCCCGGCCGTCCTCGACCGCCTGGAGCGCGACCACGAGTTCCTCCTCGCGGGCGACGTCTTCACGTCCGACCTCATCGAGACGTGGATCGACTACAAGCGCACGAACGAGATCGCGCCGCTCCAGCTGCGTCCGCACCCGCACGAGTTCGAGCTGTACTTCGACGTGTAAGCCCGTCGCTCCAGCCGCACACGTCACCGGCCGCGTCCTTCCTCCGGGAGGGGCGCGGCCGGCGCGTTTCCCCCCGGCGGCGACGGGTGCGAGGCCGCGGGCCGCGGGGAGAGTTCTTTGCCCGCCGCGGGGCCGATCGGCACCTGTTCATGGGGAAGCGCGGGCGCACAATGGAAAGCGGGACGAGTGCCTGACTGCGGGGTGGTGCGAGATGCGGAGCCGATTCCGGAACGATCGGCAGCTGACCGTGCGGATGACGGTCACGCTGTTCCTGCTCGGATTGCTGTACGTGGCGTTCGTCGCCGCGTTGATCGTGTTGCTGAAGTCGTGGGTGCTGGTCGTCGTGATCGCGGCCGGCGTGCTCATCGCGCAGTACTGGTTCTCGGACCGGATCGCGCTGTACGCCATGCACGGAAGGATCGTGGAGCGGGAGGAGTATCCCCAGCTGCACGGCGTCGTCGACCGGCTGTGCGCCGTGGCCGACATGCCGAAGCCGCTCGTCGCCGTGTCGGACATCGACATGCCGAACGCCTTCGCCACGGGGCGCAACGCCGATCACGCGGTGCTGTGCGTGACCACCGGGCTGCTGCGCCGTCTGGAGCCCGACGAGCTGGAGGGCGTCCTCGCGCACGAGCTGTCCCACGTGGCCCACAAGGATGTCGCCGTGATCACCGTGGCGTCCTTCCTCGGGGTGCTCGCCGGGCTGATCGTGCGGTTCGCGTTCTACTCGCAGCTCTTCGGCGGGCGGGGCCGCAAGGACCAGAACACCGTCGCCATCTTCATGGCGGTGATGGCGGTGTCCGCGGCCGTGTACGCCATCAGTTTCATGCTGATCAGGGCGCTCTCGCGGTATCGCGAACTGGCCGCCGACCGTTCCGCGGCCCTGCTCACCGGCCGTCCCTCGGCGCTGGCGTCCGCACTGACCAAGGTGACCGGGGACATCGGCCGGATCCCGACGAAGGACCTGCGGACCGCGCAGGCGTTCAACGCCTTCTACTTCACCCCCGCGCTCGGCGCCCAGCCGGGCCTCGCCAACCTGTTCTCCACCCACCCGAGCCTGGAGCAGCGGCTCGGACAACTGGCCCGGATCTCCGTCGAGCTCGGCGAGCCCGCGGTGCCGGACGCGGGCGCCCCGACTCCCGGAGAGGCTCTCTGACCGCATGGGGTTCCTGGACATCCTGCTCGGCCGCAGCAAGCCCGCCGTCCCCGATCTCGACCAGCTCTTCGGGCTGCCGTCGGCGGCGCTGACCCTTCAGGCGGCGGCCGGGTTCACCCCGACCGGCACCGGAGCGGTGTGCTTCGCGTCCGTCGAGGGCGGGGCCTTCGCCCAGGCGCACGAGGAGGCGCAGGCCCTGCTGGACGCTGACACCGGGCGGACGGGTCCGCCGGTGGAACGGAGCCGGGACGAGTACGGCTACTCGTGGCTGGTCTCACGCCGGACGCCCGACGACCTGCCCGCGCTGGTGAGCGATCTGCACGCGGTCAACAGCTCCCTTGAGGGCACCGGCTTCGGTCCTCAGCTGCTCTGTTCCGTGGTGGGTTTCGAGGACGGCGAACAGCGGCGGCTCGGCCTGGTCTACCTCTACAAGCGAGGAAACTTCTATCCGCTGTGTGTAATCCCCGGTCAGCAGAAACGGGACAACGCGCTGGAGCTGCAGGTAGCCGCCCTGCTGGAGAACGATCTACGCATAGAGAAGGACAGGGCACGCTGGTTCCCGATCTGGGGTGCTCCAGGACTGAGCAACTGAACAGTCACCCGAAAGTGTCTACAGATACAAAGAAGCCCTCGTAGGGGCCAGCAGATACATACGTTGCTCATCGTGACCACTTTCGACACGATCGTCGGCCCGGCCGCGGGTGCCTTCGAGCGAAACAAGCCCGTCAGGGTTCTCATAGCCCTGCGAATCAGCGACTTGACTGATGGATCCACCAGCCTTGAACGGCAGCTTGCGGACGCCCGCGAGTACATTGCCAAAAAGGTCTCCCACGGGCTCGACTGGGTCGAGGTCGGTGTAGCGCGAGACGCTCACGTTTCAGCAAGAAAGCACCATCCCATGGATCGAGCCGAGCTGGGGCACTGGCTCAAAGAACGTGCCCCGGAATTCGACCTGATCCTGTTCTGGAAACTGGATCGCTTCATCCGCAAAGTCAGGGACATGCACGACATACTCCGTTGGGCGAAGAGCCACGGGAAGAAGACCTTCGCCTCGGTCACTGAGCCGATTTTCGACATGACCGGCTCGTTCCAGCACGTGATCATCACTCTTTTCTCCGCCCTTGCGGAGATGGAGACCGACAACACGTCCATGCGAGTCAAGAGTTTCCGAGAGAGCGTCCGGGAGCAGCAGCGCTGGGCCGGAGGATGCCGGCCTACGGGTTCGAGGTCTACAAGCGGGAGGACGGGACTGCCCAGCTTCGCCAGAATCCCCGACAGGCCGACGTCATTCGCGAGATCGCGAGCCGTCTCCTCGCCGAGGGCGGGCCGGAGACTCCTGCCGAGATCGCCGATGATCTCAACGGCCGGAAGGAACCGACTCCGCGGGGAGCACGTCCGTCCAAACGCATTGCCGACTCGGGACGCACGTACAAGTGGACAGCAGCCGGCATCCGCAAGATGCTCAAGAGCGAAGCGCTCATGGGATGGAAGATGGAGAGTCGGCCCGTCTCCGGCAAGAAGTACTACGTGACCGTCCCCGTCGTCGACAAGACCGGCAGCAAAATCCGCATGGCCGAACCGATCTTCACTGACGAGGAATGGAGAACGCTTCAGGCCCGTCTCAGTGAGCGCTCGTTCCCCGTCTCGCCTCCTAGGCACGTGACACCCTTCTTGGACGTGGTCCGCTGTGGATACTGCAAGGGAAAGATGCGTATGCACGTCTCTCGCAGGAAAACGAAGAGCGGCCGCAGTGAGTACCCGAAATTCCGATGCGTCAGCCCGCGCACGGCGGGCGGGAAGACCCAGTACGGCTGCAAGGAGCAGGTCTCTTGGGAGCCCGACCGCCTGCTGGCCGCCTTGGAGCTTCACCTGATGAAACAGTTCGGGGATGTCGAGGCACAAGAACGGATCTACGTCGTCGGCGCGAACCACGGGATCCGCATCCGCGAGATCGAGGATCTGGTGTCCGCCATCAAGGCGGACACGGAACCTGGCCGCCGGTATGGAACGGCCCTGGCCCGCCTCCAGGCCGAGGAGATGCTCGGCAAGCTGGATACCGAGTACAAATCTCTGAGTGAGGCGTCGACCGTTGACCGGTGGGAGTACCGCAGCGTCGGGAAGACCTGGCGGCAGATGTGGAAGGCGTCTGCAACGCCTGAGCTGGAAACGCTGCTGCGTGAGAACGGCGTCCGATTCCTCTGCTATAGGGAGCACTTCGAGCTGTTCAGTCCCGAGCGCCTGAAGATGTAGTAGGCCGACTCGACAGGGCATCCCGCCTCCGGAAGCCACCGAGCTCCCGTATCAACGCGCCTTCGATGCAGGGAGGCTGACCGGCAGCCCGTACCCTGCCTTCTCCCGACTGCACGCCACCCCATATCGCTATAAAGTCGTACGAAATCGACACAAGGGGTGCCTTCATGAGCAATCTGTTCGTCGTCGCCTACGACGATGTCGCCACCGCCGGCCAGGTGCGCGACAAGCTGTTCGAGCTGTCGAAGCAGCATCTCGTCGAGCTGGAGGACGCGGTCGTCGTCGAGCGGAGCGAAGACGGCAGGATCAAGCTCCACCAGGCGGTCAGCCACACGGCCATCGGTGCGGCGGGCGGCGCCCTGTGGGGCGGTGTCATCGGACTGCTCTTCCTGGCGCCGCTGCTCGGCGCGGCGGTGGGCGCGGCGGCCGGTGCCGCGGGAGGCGCGGTCACGGACACCGGCATCAACGACAAGTTCATGAAGGATCTCAGCCAGAATCTGCGGCCGGGCGCGGCCGCACTGTTCGTCCTGGTCAAGCAGGCGGCCGGGGACAAGGTGATCCCTCAGATCGCCGAGTTCGGCGGGCAGTTGGTACAGACCTCGCTGAGCCAGGAGCAGGAGGACCACCTGCGTGACGCGGTCGCCGCGGCCCAGGCGAAGGCGTCCGCCGCCACCGCGCCGCCGGAGACGGGACCGGAAACGGGCGGTACACCCGCACCCGCGACGGGCGCGCCGACGACCCCTTCCACGGCAGCCGCTGCCGCCGCCCCCGGGACCGGTGCGGCGGGCACGCCCGCTCCGGCCGGCACCCCCGGACCGGACGCGAACGGCTCCCCCGCCGCTTCCTGAGCCGAACGGTCTCCCCCGCCGACAGGACTGCCTGAAAAGGGAGTTGCCCAGCCCCGCCCGCCCCCGGTGCGGCGCTGTCCGCGTGCGTGAATAGGGGCATGCTCTCTCCCTTCACGCACGACCACGACGGTGAACGACTGAGCTGTGTCAGCGGCGGCGGGGACGCCGGTGAAGGCGCGGCGAGGGCCGTCCTGCTGCACGGCGCGGGCGAGGCAGCAAGGAGCGACTGCTCCTGCTGCTCGGCGACTTCGTCGCCCGCGGCTGCGCGGGTCTCGCGCCGATCACCTGTTGGGCCTCTGGTTCCGCGACCACGCCGAGGACCGGCGCCGGCTCGTGGACCTCGCCCTCACCGGTCTCGGCGCCCCGGCCCGCTCGGCCGCCGGCGCCTGAACGGCCGGCGGCCTCACACGCCCGGGGCCGCCGGGACCACGCCCGCGATGACCGCCGCGCCCAGTGCCGCGTGGTCGGCGGCGTTGCGGTCCGTGTAGCGCAGCGCGAAGTCCGCGACGGCGTGCTCGAAGGTGTCGGCGCCGCCGAGATAGGCGGCGATCGCGACACGGTCGCCGGAACGGGCGTGCGCGCGGGCCAGGGCGGTGCCGCACAGCCGGGCGTAGTCGCGCAGTTCACCCGGGCCCATGCCGGCGATGTCCGCCGACCCCTTGGTGTCGTGCAGCTGGCGCCAGTAGAACGCGCGCCCCTCGGGGCCGGTCGTCCAGCCGAGGAAGGCGTCACCTGCGGCCTGCATCAGCCGCTGGCCCGCAACGACCCGGCGCCCGGGATGGACGTAAGGGCCGCTGGGCAGATGCTCTTCGAGCACGGACCGCCCCGCCTGCTTGATCTGGAGGAACAGCGGGTCGTCGGCGTCCCGCCCGGCGAGCAGCACGATGAAGCAGCGGGTGCCGACACTGCCCACGCCGACGACCTTGCGGGCCGCGTCGACGAACCGGTAACGGTCGAGGAGCAGCCGTCGTTCCTCGGGAAGCGTGGAGCGGTAGTCGCTGAAGATCTTGCGGAGCGAGGCCATGTCCATGGCTCCGGCCGGTTCCAGCAGGGGCGGGTCGTGGACGATACGGCGTCGTCCGCCGACGGTCTCGGTGAGTTTGCCGAGCGCCAGCAGACTGGTGCGGCGGCGGGCCCTGGTGAGGGTGGCCTCGGCGCGCCGGCCGCGGCGCCCCGAGCGGACCAGCGGCAGCAGCAGACCGGCGTCGATGTGCTGGTACCAGACAGCCAGTTCGCCCTGCCGGGCCAGCCTTCGCACGGCCTCGCGGTACTGCCCGGCGGCCGCCCTGGCCGCGCCGAAGACGTGCTCCTCCTTGTGCCCGTTCTCCCGGGCCGCGACCGCGACACTGGCCGCGAGCCGTTTGACGTCCCACTCGAAGGGGCCGGGGAACGTCTCGTCGAAGCCGTTGAGGTCGAAGAGCAGGGGCCGTTCCGGGGCGGCGTACAGCCCGAAGTTCAGCAGGTGGGCGTCGCCGCAGAGCTGGACGTTGAGCCCGGTGTTGGGCTGGGCGGCGAGGTCGGCGGCCATGACGGCGGCGGCCCCACGCAGGAACGCGAGGGGGGAGGCCGCCATCCGCGCGTACCGGATCGGCAGCAGTTCCGGAAGCCGGTCCCTGCCCTGTGCCTGGAGGAGGCCGACGGGGTCGGGGCGCTCGGCGGCGGGGATCCAGCTGCCGTGCGCGGACCGGCGCACCCGCTTGCGGGCCGCCCGGCCACGGGCGGCCCGGTCCGCCGTGGTGGCCGTGACGCTGTCGCGGAGCACGGCGTCAGTGCCTTGCGGCCCGGGCGACGTCCGTCCTGACGTCACCGGTGAGGGAACGGTTGCTGCGGGCCGTGGCGTCCTTGGAGCCACCTCCGGCGACGTCGCTCACCGTCACGACGGTCGTGTCGAGGAGGTTGCCGCTCTGGTCGCGGAAGTCGACCTGGACGACGTACGACTTCGCCGCGGAGGTGGGATTGGTGGCGGTGACCTTGACCGTGGCGCGCCCGTCCGAGTCGGGGCTCGCGGTCCCGCCGAGCTTCACCTCGCTCTTGGCGTCCACACCACCCTTGAACTCGTCGTACTTCCGGCCGGCCTCGGCGGTCGCGGAGGCCAGCGCGTCACCGGCCTGGGTGGCGGCGGAGGCGGCCTGCGAGACGGCGGACGCGGCCCGGGAGGCTGCGGACGCCGCCTTGGACGCGGTGCCGGAGGGGCTGCTGTCGTCCGAGCAGGCGGTCAGTTGCGCGGCCAGGGCCGCCCCCACGCACACGGCCAGGATCAGCCGGACCGGTCCTCGTATGCCGTCCCTCTGCTGCATCGTCTCTCCCCACGTGGTCCTGGTTCGCCTCCGGATCCCGCTTCCTCGCGGTGGCCCAAGTCAAGGCCGTGGTCGGGTCCGGCGCATGCCCGGCTGCGTCCAACGGGTGAACCCCGTCCCGGGACGGGGGGATGTCCGAGAGGATGAGGTACGCGGAGCACGGGGTACGGAGCGACCGGACGGAGACGACGTGACGGGGAAACCGCGGCACATCGGGTTGGCGGAACGGCGGGCACGGCTCGGGCTGCGGCAGCGGCTCGCCACCTCCTCGCGGGCGGCGGCCCCCGAAGAGGTGGCGGACTCCCTGGTCGCGCTGCACGGCACCGACCCGGCGACGGTGTACCTGGCGGTGGGCGCGCGGCTCGCGGACGCCCGGAAGACGGTGGCTCAGGTGGAGCGGGCCCTGTACGAGGACCTCTCACTCGTACGGATGCACGGCATGCGGCACACCGTGTTCGTGTTCCCCACGCGCCTGGCGGCCGTCGTGCACGCCTCGACGGGGCTCGACATCGCGGCGAAGGCCCGTGCCGCACTGGTCAAGGACATGGCCGACGGAAGCGGCGGGCGGCTCACCGAACGGTGGCTCGACGAGGTCGAGGCGTCGGCGCTCGCCGCGCTGGCCCGGCGCGGCGAGGCCACGGTGAACGAACTCACGGCGGAGGAGCCGCGGTTGAAGGAGCACTTCGCCTACGCCGCCGGGAAGAGCTACGAGGGTGTGCACACCGTCTCGTCCCGGCTGATGCGGGTCCTGGGGGTCGAGGGCCGGGTGGTGCGGGGGCGCCCGCTCGGATCCTGGACGTCGAGCCAGTTCCGCTGGGCGGTCGCGCCTCCGCATCCCCCGCTCCCGCCCGCCGAGGCCCGGTCCGAGCTGATGGGCCGCTGGCTCACGGCGTGCGGGCCCGCCACCGAGGCCGACCTGAAGTGGTGGACGGGGTGGAAGGTCACCGACGTACGGCGGGCGCTGGCCGCGAGCGGGGCGGTGGCCGTCTCGCTGGACGACGGGGTCACGGCGTACGTGGCGGCGGGTGACGAGGGCCCGGTGGACGGGCCGGACGCGCCCTGGGCCGCGCTGCTGCCCGCCCTCGATCCGACGCCCATGAGCCGGCCGGAACGCGACTGGTTCCTCGCGCCGTCCCTGCGGCCGGCCCTCTTCGACCGCAGCGGCAACGTCGGTCCGACGGTGTGGTGGGACGGCCGGGTGGTCGGGGGGTGGGCGCAGCGGCCCGGCGGCGAGATCGTCTGGAGGCTCCTGGAGACCGGGGATGTCGGCCGCGAGGCCCGGGAGGCGATCGCGGCGGAGGCCGAGCGCCTTCGGGCCTGGGTGGGCGACACCCGGATCACCCCTCGCTTCCGGACGCCCCTGGAACGGGAGTTGTCGGCGGAGTGAGAGCGGGGGCGGGCGTCGGCGCCGGCACCCGAGGCGGTGCCGGCGCCCGGCTGGTGCCGAGGTCCGGCGCCGGGCGGCCCCGCCGTGGGGCGGAACAGCCCGGCACCGGTGAGCGGCGCGCTCGGATCGTCAGCGCGCGTACCTCATCAGGGCACGCACCATGTGGCACGTGGTGTCCGACGGCGGGTGCACGCCGATGAGTCGCGCGGTGCTGCGGATCTTCTCGTCGCGGGCCTGGTTCGGCACGTACACGCCGGAGTCGAGCAGGGCGATGGCGAGTCGCATCGCCTTGAGCCGGCGGTTGTGCGTGACGTACCAGTCGCGGGGGCGCCCCGGCGGCAGCGGGCGCTTCTCCACGGGCTCGTGGGGCAGATCCGGCCGGACCGCCCTTGTGGACGTGGACTGAGTGGGCGGCGGCTTCAGTGCGGCAGCGGGCACGGGCATCCTCCTGTCGCGGTCAGGGCGCCGACCGGACCCCCCGGCGACACCCTCGAACACTGCTTCCATTCTACCGCCGGGCACTGACAAAAGCCGCTGGCCACAAGGGCTTTGGGGGTGCCGTGACAGCGGTGGGCGAAGGGGTCTGCCGTAACGTGTGCGGCATGGAGATCTGGATCAATCCGGCCTGCTCGAAGTGCCGCAGCGCGATCAGTCTGCTCGACGCGGAGGGCGCCGAGTACACCGTCCGCCGCTATCTGGAGGACGTGCCGAGCGAGGACGAGATCCGTGCCGTCCTCGACCGCCTCGGCCTCGAACCGTGGGACATCACGCGGACCGAGGAGGCCGATGCCAAGGAGCTGGGGCTCAAGGACTGGGCGCGGGACGCCGGTTCGCGGGAGCGGTGGATCACCGCGTTGTCCGAGCACCCGAAGCTCATCCAGCGGCCGATCATCACCGCGGACGACGGTACGGCGCTGGTGGGCCGCACGGAGGAGGCGGTACGGGAGGCCATGTCCCGGTGACCCCGGGCCCCTTCGCCAACTCCCTTGTGATCCACGTTACTCAAGTGAATGCCGTAACCGTTGAGTAACCTCGTTCGGCATCTCGTACATAGCGGCGTACCGCTCCCCCACTCTCTGGAGGCGCGCATGTCGCGTAGGAGAACTCTCAGCACCAAGAAGAAGATCGCTCTGCTGGTCAGCGCGGCGACCGTGGCCGGCGGCGGGGCCTTCGCCCTCGCCTCCACCTCGAACGCGGCGTCCGTGCAGACCGCTCAGACCTCGGTCGCGTGCCAGGGCCTTGCCACGGCGCTCGGCAACAACCTGAATTTCATCGCGGACCAGAAGGCCCACCCCGACTCCCAGTCGGCGGCCAGAATCGCGAACCGCGACGCGGTCGTCGCGCAGATCAAGGTTCAGCAGCAGGCGTCGGGCTGCGCTGTCGGGGAGTCGGCTCAGGGCTCCCAGACCGGCCAGCAGGCCGCCCAGCAGCCCGCGCAGACCGCACCGTCCAAGGCCGCCCCCGCGGCTCCGGCGCAGAGCGCCCCCGCGAACAACGCCGGTGGCGCCGCCGCCACAGGCCAGCAGGTCTGCAACGGTTCGACGGTCACGCTCTCCGGCGAGGGCGGCGCACCGGCCGCGTCCAGCAACCAGTTCCCGGCCGGGACGAAGCTGAAGGTCACCAACCTGGACAACAACAAGTCCACGACCGTTCAGGTCACCTCGGTCTCCGGCAGCTGTGTCCTGCTGAACAACGCGGCCTTCGAACAGGTCCGCGAGCCGGGCAAGTTCCTGATCCGCCGGGCCCGTATCGAGAAGGTGGGATAACGGGCAGAACGCATCGGAAGCCCTGCCGTCGCCGACCCGTTCCGGGCCGGAGGCGGCAGGGCTTCTCGCATGGGCGGGCGGCTTTTCGAGCAGACGGGAGGCCCTGCCGCCGAACGGCCGATACGGCGGGAACCGGGACACATCCTCCCTGAGGACTTCACACGGATCGCATACGAGGAACACCCGCCGGAGCTCCGGGACCCCCGGCGTGCGGCGCGCGGGACGATCGCGGCCGCGAACGATCACCGGTGGACGGACGCGGCGGGGCGGGGCGTGTGAGACCGGGCACACACGGCCCAGGTAACACGGGGTTCACATTCGGGCAACGCTCGGGAAATCGCTGGTTGACAGGCTTCCGGTCATCCCCGGCGGCGCCCCAGTGCCGCAGCGCCGCAGCACCCGCAAGTGCGATCAAGACCCACCCCGAAGGATGTGGCCCGTGAGCTTCAAGGCTGAGTACATCTGGATCGACGGCACCGAGCCGACGGCCAAGCTCCGTTCCAAGACCAAGATCCTGGCCGACGACGCCAAGGGTGCGGAACTGCCGATCTGGGGCTTCGACGGTTCCTCGACGAACCAGGCCGAGGGTCACGCCTCGGACCGCGTACTCAAGCCCGTGGCCAGCTACCCGGACCCGATCCGCGGTGGCGACGACATCCTCGTCATGTGCGAGGTCCTCGACATCGACATGACGCCGCACGCGTCCAACACCCGCGCCGCGCTGGCCGAGGTGGCCGAGCGGTTCACCGCGCAGGAGTCGATCTTCGGCATCGAGCAGGAGTACACCTTCTTCAAGGGCGCGCGCCCGCTCGGCTTCCCCGAGGGCGGCTTCCCGGCCGCGCAGGGCGGCTACTACTGCGGTGTCGGCGCGGACGAGATCTTCGGCCGTGACGTCGTCGAGGCGCACCTGGACAACTGCCTCAAGGCGGGCCTCGGCATCTCCGGCATCAACGCCGAGGTCATGCCCGGTCAGTGGGAGTTCCAGGTCGGCCCGCTGTCGCCGCTCGAGGTCTCCGACCAGCTCTGGATCGCGCGCTGGCTGCTCTACCGCACCGCCGAGGACTTCGGCGTCTCCGCGACGCTGGACCCGAAGCCGGTGAAGGGCGACTGGAACGGCGCGGGCGCGCACACGAACTTCTCCACCAAGGCGATGCGCGAGGGCTACGACGCGATCATCACCGCGTGCGAGTCGCTCGGCGAGGGCTCCAAGCCGATGGACCACGTCAAGAACTACGGCGCCGGCATCGACGACCGTCTGACGGGCCTGCACGAGACCGCCCCGTGGAACGAGTACAGCTACGGCGTCTCCGACCGCGGCGCCTCGGTCCGCATCCCGTGGCAGGTCGAGAAGGACGGCAAGGGCTACATCGAGGACCGCCGTCCGAACGCGAACGTCGACCCGTACGTCGTCACGCGTCTGATCGTCGACACCTGCTGCACCGCCCTGGAGAAGGCCGGCCAGGTCTGATCCGGATCAGCACTCCCGAAGGGGCGTCCACCGTCACGGTGGACGCCCCTTCGCGCTGTCGGTGGGGAACCGGTCCGCACCGGCGCCGACTTCACGCCACGGAGGCGTCCGAGCAGTGAGAGAGGGCTCCTGTCATGGGGCCGTGTCTGCTTCAATGGACGCATGGCCAACTTCCGGAAGAGCATCGCGACGGGTCGCCATGACCTCGAGCCCTTCTGGCCCTCCCGTCAGCATCACGACTTCGACCGGGTGTGTTGTCGCGCGACGAACGCGCCGGCCCTCTAAAGCCGTACACCCCGGCCTTCGGCCAGCGCGCACGACGTACGTCCTCGGCGGCCCCGACCACGAACTCGCGGTCGTCGAACCTCCCGACGAACTTCTCGCGCGAAAGAGCTGACCTCTCATGGCGACCACCCGTTCCTTCTCCTCCGTCGCGACCGCCCCCACCCCCTCGACCACCCCGGGCCGGCACCGTCTGCGTGCCGTCGACCGGGACGAGGACTGGGCTCTCCCCCAGCCGAACCCGGCCGAGAGCCCGGGAGCGGACGTGACCAGCTTCCTTCCGCCGGGCGCCACCTGGCTGCCCGCTCCGCAGAACGCGCTCCCCGTCCTGCCGGGGCAGCCGCCGATGATCGGCTACCTGGTCCTCGTACCGGCCGACCAGCAGCCCCTGTTGCCCGTCGCCGTCACGGCCCCGGCCGGGCCCGCCGGCGTCACCGACGGCGGCGCCGACCCGCTCGTGCGCGTCGACACCGTGCAGCGCACCGCCGAGATCGACGGGCGCGTACTGGACCTCACCTACCTGGAGTTCGAGCTGCTCGCGCATCTCGTCCGGCATCCGCACCGGGTGCACACCCGCGACCAGCTGGTCTCCACGGTGTGGGGGTACGGACACGTGGGCGACGGACGGACCGTCGACGTCCATGTCGCGCGCCTGCGCCGCAAGCTCGGCGTCCAGCATCGCCAGGCGATCCAGACGGTGCGCCGGGTGGGCTACAAGTACACACCGCCGACCGGCCGCTGACCCGACCGGCGAATCTCCTGTCAGCAGATTCGTGTTCCGCCGGGCGGCCCGTGCGGGCACAGTCGTCCGTATGACGCGGAGACTTCTGATGCTGGGCGGTACGGAGTTCGTGGGGCGCGCGATGGTGGAGGCGGCTCTCACCCAGGGGTGGGACGTCACCGTCTTCCACCGCGGACACCATGAACCCCCCGCCGGGGTGCGGTCGTTGCTCGGCGACCGCACCTCGCCGGACGGGCTCGCGGCACTCGCGGGCACCACGGACACCTGGGACGCCGTCGTCGACACCTGGTCGGCGGCGCCTCGGCCCGTCGGGGACGCGGCGCGGCTGCTGGCCGGACGGGTGGACCGCCATGTGTACGTGTCGAGCTGCTCGGTCTACGCGTGGCCCCGCGCCGCCGGGTACACCGAGGACGCTCCGCTCGTGGAGGGCGCGTCGGCCGGCGCGGACGCGAGCGACTACGCCCGGGACAAGCTGGGCGGGGAGCTGGCCGCCGCCCGGGCCTTCGGCGGCGGGCGGTCGCTGCTCGTGCGGTGCGGGCTGATCCTCGGGCCGTACGAGAACGTCGGACGGCTGCCGTGGTGGCTGAACCGGATCGCGGCCGGGGGCCCTGTCCTTGCTCCCGGGCCACGCGATCTGCCGCTCCAGTACGTGGACGTCCGGGACCTCGCGCAGTGGACGCTCGGCGCCGTGGAGGCGGGACTCGGCGGTGCGTACAACCTGGTGGGTCCCCCGGGGCACGGCACGATGGGCGCGCTGCTCGACGCGTGTGTCCGGGCCACCGGGGCGCGGGCCGAGCTCCGCTGGACGGACCCCGAGGCCGTGCTCGGCGCCGGGATCGAGCCGTGGACGCAGCTCCCGGTGTGGGTGCCGCCCGGGACCGAGCTGCACGACTCGGTGTACTCGGCCGATGTCTCGCGGGCGCTGGAGACGGGCCTGAGCTGCCGGCCCGTACAGGAGACCGTCGACGACACCTGGCACTGGCTGCGGTCGCTCGGCGGCACCGCGCCCCGGCGCGCGGACCGGCCGCCGGTGGGACTGGATCCCGCGGTGGAGGCGAAGGTCCTCGGAATCTGAACCCGGAAATTCCCCGCCCCGGTGTTCGGCCGTTGCACCAACGGGCCGCCTTGCCCTTCGGGGACGCGGCACGGCGAAACGGCCCCGTCGGCCGGCGGACGCCCTCCCGGCGCCCACCGGCCGGCGGCCGGAGCCGAACCCTGCTGTCGATCACAGCAGTTGGGGCCGCCCGTCGGCACTGTGCGACGGCCGGCAACGCTCCGCCACGGACCGGGATTCACTGAATCCAAGTCAAAAAAGTGCTCCCAAACCTGAATACCGAGATCAACTCCCGTGAATTCGCGGGCTTCTGAGGCCATTGTGACCGAATTGGTCTCACGACTTTCTAAGATTCTTTCGAGACCCCTGAACACCTCGCGCACCACCCGCGTATGGAACGGAGCCGCTTCACTCCTGTCGGGCGCCTCACTGCCCCGCAAGGAAGTCAGAGGAGTTCCATGGGACGCAACATTCGAAAACGCCGTTCGCCGCTGGCCGTTCGCGCCATTGCCGCGTCGGCAGCGCTCGCGATCGGTGGGGGTGGGCTGGTCTGGGCGAATTTCTACGCCTCGGCGCACGAGAGTAACTCGGCGCGCAACACCACCAAGGCCGCGCCCGCACAGGTGGCCACCATTCAGTGTCCGGACGTCGGCCAGAAGCTGTCCAACGTCCCGAACCAGGCGCGGGGCCAGGTCGACGGGGAGCTGGCGACGCTCGACCAGCAGATCACCGCCGCCTACCAGCGGCTCGCGACCACGCGTGACGCGCAGACGAGGGACGCGAGCTTCGTCCAGAACTCCATCCTCACCCCGCTGAAGCAGAACCGGTCGGTGATCATCGACCGGATCAAGCTGGAGATCAACCGCGTCGGCGGCAAGGCTCCGGGCTGGCTCGACGGCCTCTCCAACTGTACGGGTCAGCCTGCCGCGGGCCAGAACAACGGCGGGCAGAACAACGGCGGCGCCACGGCCGCTCCGTCCGCGAGTGCCAGCGCCGCTGCGGGTGCGAACGCGGGCGCCGGTGCTGGTGCCAGTGCCTCCGCGAGCGCGAGCGCCCCGGCCGGTGGCGCGCAGGCGGGCAACGGCGGACAGGCCGGCAACGGTCCGGTCGCGGCCGACTTCGTCGACATCACCAAGGTCCAGCCGAACGTCGCCCGCAAGGCCCAGATCGGTGCGGCCGGTTCGTCCGGTGTGTTCTCGACGGCCTGCGGTGTCAACGCGAACAAGAAGTTCAACACGGACAACGTGATCGTGGCGCCCGGTGTCACCAACGGTGCGCACCACCTGCACGACTACGTCGGCAACCAGTCGAACGACGCCTTCGCCACCAACGACACGTTCGCGGCGGCCCAGACGTCCTGCGCCAACCAGGGCGACAAGTCGACGTACTACTGGCCGGTCGTGCGTATCCAGAACGGTACGCAGGACTTCGACCAGAACAACCTGGGCGGCGGCAAGGAACTCAACGTCGGCGCGATCCAGCAGGTGAGGCAGGCGCAGATCAAGTTCGTCGGCAGCCCGACCAGCAAGGTCGTCGCGATGCCGAAGTTCCTGCGCATCATCACCGGTGACGCCAAGACCACGACCAACGGTCTCGGCAACGCCAACGCGCACTGGAGCTGCACCGGCTTCGAGAACAAGGTGCAGCTGACGCAGCAGTACCCGATCTGCCCGCGCGGCAGCACCGTGGTCCGCACCTTCGCCTTCCAGAGCTGCTGGGACGGGGTGAACGCCGACAGCGCGAACCACCGCACCCACGTGGCCTTCGCCGACGCCCAGGGCAACTGCGCCAACGGCTTCAAGGCGATCCCGCAGCTGACGATGCGCCTCGTCTACGGCTTCCGGGCCCCGACCCTCGCCAACGGGCAGATCAAGAACGCCTTCGCGGTGGACGGTTTCCCGGAGCAGCTGCACAAGGCCGCCACCGACCACGACGACTTCATCAACGTCTTCGACGACGCGCTGATGAACAAGATGGTCACCTGCATCAACAACGGCCAGCGTTGTAAGTGACACCACCAGTAAGGCCGGTGGCGGGATCTCCCGCCACCGGCCTTTCTGCTGCCCGGCCTTTCTGCTGCCCGGCCTTTCTGCTGCCCGGCCCTTCCGCCGCCGGGACCGCCCCGCGCTCAGCCGCTGTGGTGGCCGGCGTGCGAGGTTCCCTCCTCCAAGGTCCCGCCGAGCCGGCCGCGCAGCGTCGTGACCATCTTCTGGTCCCCGACGGCGACCCACTTGGCACCCACGAGGTACGAACCGCCGTAGTCCTTCGCTCCGTTGAGCCACTCGCGCTGACCGCGGTCGGTGGCGAAGGTCGCCAGGATGAACTTGCCGTTGCTGATCTTGCAGACACCCTGGCGGATCTCGTCCGCGTCGGTCTGGATGCTGGGCTTGCACTTCACCTCGGCGGCCAGCTCCTCCAGACTGCCGGTCGCCGTGGGCGGGACGGTCTCCTTCGCCGCCGCGCCCTTGCCGTCCGATCCGCCGCCGCAGCCGGTCAGTGCCAGCAGGGCCGCGGCCACGGCCGCCCCGGTCAGAAGCTTCCCGCGTGTCAACCTCATACGTTCCTCCGGTACCTGTCGGCGTTCACGCCGAGAAGAGCCCCGGCGAGGGCTCTGCCTTCGATACGGCTCCGGGCCGCCCGGTGCTCAATCCGCCCCGCGGAAGCGGAAGGGGAACCCGGTACCGCCGGGGGATACGGCTGTGCGAGGGTGACACCCGTGAACGAAGACTGGGAAGAGCGTACGGCGGCGGCCTGGGCCGGCTTCGACGACTACGAGGAAGAGCGGGCGGGGGACTTCCGGGCGGTGATCGGCGCGCTGGTCGCCGAACTGCCCGCGGACAGCCCCCTCGGCCCCTTCGAGCAGGCCTGCGCCTGGGACTCGACGGGCCACTCCGACAAGGCCGTCCCCCTGTACCGGGAGGCGCTGGCCCGAGGCCTGAGCGGCTACAAGGGGCGCCGGGCGAAGATCCAGCTCTCCAGTTCGCTGCGGAACATCGGACAGGCGGACGAGGGCGTCAAGCTCCTCACCCCCGAACTGGTCGCGCCCTCGGACGAACTGGACGACGCGGTACGGGCCTGTCTGGCACTCTGCCTCGCCGACCTCGGCCGCGAACGCGAGGGCCTGGCCCTGGTGATCGGCGCCCTGGCCCCCCATCTGCCGCGCTACCAGCGGTCGATGGCGAACTACGCGCGCCTGCTGGTGGAACCCGGCGAATCCGCGGACTGAGCCTCGGGCACAAGGAAATCGCCGGACAGGCCATCGGCGGGGCCGGTGACCATCCGCCGATTCGCTCGTTCTGCTGAACGTGCAGTCACAGGATGTAGCCCCGCGCCCCGCACCCTCCTCCGGAGCTGTCGTCGACGTCGAGCAGGCCGAGGCCGCGCTCGTCGAGCACTACCCGCGGCTGGTCCGGCTCGCCTATCTGATGCTTCCGCCGAGCCTCGGCCGCAATCGACGGGTGCTGACCGCGCACGCCCTGGCCCAGCGCGCCCTGCCGCGGGGCCGGGCGGCGGGCGACGCGTCGGTGATCCCGGCGCAGCAGAGCGGCGGGGGCCGCGACGGCGACCCCGGCTACGCCTTCGTACGCCTCCAGGTGGTGCGTACGGCGCTGGAGGCGGGACTGCCGCTGAGGCGGTGGGCGTGGCCCAAGCGGTCCCAGCTGCCGCCGTTCCTCCCCCAGGTGTGGGGCCTGCGGCTCTTCCCCCGCTCCGGCGGGTCCGACGAACTCGCCCTGGACCAGCGGCTGTCCGCGCTCTCGGGGCCGGCCCGCGCCGCGTACGTGCTGCGCGGCCTGGAGCAGCTGGACGACACGCCGCTGCGCCGGGTGCTGGCGGCCGCCGGGGTCGAGGACCCGGCCGCGGCGCTGAAGGAGGCCTCGGGCGTCGACGCGCGGGACGCGCTGCTCGCCTCCCCCGAGTTCGACCCCTGCTCGCTCCAGGCCCGGCCCACCGATCTGCTGCGGCGCAGGCAGCACATGAAGGCCGCGCTCGCCGCCACCGCCGCCGTGGCCGTGTGCGGCGCGCTGCTCGCGCTGCCGGGCGACGGCTGGGGCCCCGACGGCGCCGCGGCCCCCTCCTACGCGCAGAACCCGGCCGCCGAGGCCGCGCTCGACCCGGCCCGGCTGGAGCGCGTGGCTCCCGCGGCCTGGGAGTCCTCCGCGCGCACCGACTTCTCCGTCTGGCCGGCGCGCGGCGGCCTGGTCGACGACACCGCGCTGCTGCGCCGCGCGCTCGCCGTCTGGGCCCGGCCGGGCGAGTCCGTCCAGGTCTCGGCGACGCCCGGCACCGCCTCCGGCGCTCCGTCCGGACCGCCCCAGCTGCTGTACGCGGGCGTAGTCGACCAGGCACGCGTGGTGCTCCTGTACGACGGTCTGCGCGTCGCGCGCTACGCCGAGCCGAAGGACGGCACGGGCGGCGCGGCGCTCGACTTCGCGCGGGTCGACGGGGCGGGCGGGGCGGAGGCGGGCGCGGTGGTGCTGAGCCGGGCCGACGGCAACGTCCGCTATCTGACGGCGCCCTGGGTGACCAGGGCCGCCGAGCGCGACCTGCTCAAACCCTCCGCCGGGGCGATGGACCTCACCCTGTCCGCTGACGGCTCCACCTCACCGCTGGCCGGACCGCCGGCGACCGGCGCGTGCACGTCGTGGAACGTGCTCCAGGTCCAGGACGCCTCGGGCACGCGTCTGCTGACCGACCTCGGCGAGCTGACCCCGGCCCACCTCACCGCGGGCCGGCCGGCCGCGCCCCGGGAGGCGTCGGGCGCGGAGAACCTGCGGGAGTGGGCGCCGTTCGCGTGCTCACTGGCCTCCATGCGCTCGCAGGGCGTGCGGACCGTGAACGCCTGGGAGTACGCGCGTCAGCCGCTGCCCGACGGCAGCGGATCGGCCGCCTGGGTGTGTACGCGCGGCGACACCTGGCGGGGCGGCGGCACCCGGGTGCTGGCACAGTTCCGCACCCCGGGCGGGACGTACGGGGCGGTCGCCGCGAAGGCCGAGAACTCCCCGGCGTGCGGCTCCCGCGATCCGCATGTGCTGGCCGGCGTGCTGTGGAAGTCGGGCTCGGGCAACTGGTATCTTCTCGCGGCCGGAGGCAGGGGCACGGCCTCGGTCGAGGCCACCGGCGGGGTGAGCGGCTCCGCGACGGGCCCGCTGCTCGCCGTACGGGCGACGCAAGGGGCGCGGGCGGAACTGAAGGGAACCCTCACGGACGGCCGTGGCGTCACCGGGCTGCGCTGAGCCCGGCCCCGGCGCGCCGATTGCTGACACGGATGTAAACAAGTGGGCGCAGAGGGCTTCTCCGAGCGCCTACCCGTCAGTACATTGACGCCATGTCCAATACGCAGGCCCGGCTGCCCCGGCCGGTCGAGTCCGAGCGGACGGCTCTCAAGGCGCGGAAGGTGTCGTTCTCGTGGGAGGACACCCCGTTGCACTGGGTGCCCGACGAGCCGTTCGCCACCCACACCATGAACGTGCTGCATCTGCTGCTGCCGGCCGGCGAGCGGTGGTTCGTGCACGTGTACCGGCAGGTCCTGCCCCTCATCCGTGACGAGCGGCTGCGCGAGGACGTCATCGGGTTCATCGGGCAGGAGTCGACGCACTCGCAGGCGCACGACGAGGTGCTGCCCCATCTGACGGAGCTGGGGCTCGACCCGACGCCGTACACCGCGCAGGTCGACTGGCTCTTCGAGAAGCTGCTCGGCGACCGGACCCTGCCTCCGGGCAGGGCGCGCCGCTGGTGGCTGCTGGAGCGCGTCGCCCTGATCGCCGCGATCGAGCACTACACCGCCTTCCTCGGCGACTGGATCCTGAACTCCGAGGAGCTGGACCGGCGCGGCGCCGATCCGGTCATGCTGGACCTGCTGCGCTGGCACGGCGCCGAGGAGGTCGAGCACCGCTCGGTGGCGTTCGATCTGTTCCTCCACCTCGACGGCAGCTACCGCCGGCGCGCGCGGACCTGGGCGACCGCCTTCACCGCGCTCGTCTTCATGTGGCAGCGCGGAGCCCGGTTCTTCATGGAGAACGATCCGACGCTCGTCGACGGCAGAGCGAGCTTCAAGGCCTTCTACGACGGCGGAAAGCGGGGCGTGCTGCCGCCGACCGGGGACCTGCTGAGGTCCGTCCCCCGCTATCTCAGCCGCACCTACCACCCCTCGCAGGAGGGCTCCACCGAGCAGGCGGCGGCCTATCTGGCCGCTTCCCCCGCCGCGACGGCCACCTCGGCCGTCCCTGCCGCCCCGGCCGCCGGGAAGGGGGCGGGTGCCACGTGACGCCGAGACCCCTGACCGTCGTCGCCGTCGCCGGGGCGGCCGTGCTCGTACGGCGTGCGCTGCGCCGCCGGATCGGGGCGTCACCGCTGTGGCCGCTGCCCGCCCTCGATGCCCCCGTCTCGGGCCGGCCCCGCTCACGGACTCTGCGGCTGCCGGTCGTACGGCACGAACGCGTCGCCGAGGGTGTCGTCCTGCTGCGCCTGGAGGGAGCGGACCTGCCGCCCTGGGAGCCGGGAGCCCATCTCGAAGTGGTGCTGCCCTCGGGGCTCGTCCGGCAGTACTCCCTGTGCGGGGACCCGGAGGACCGCTCCTCGTACACCGTCGCGATCCGGCTCGTCGAGGACGGGCGGGGCGGGTCGCGCGAGGTGCACGAACACCTCCGGGAGGGCATGCGGGTCGAGGTGCGCGGACCCCGCAACCGTTTCCCGCTCGTGGACGCGCCCGCGTACGTCTTCGTCGTGGGCGGCATCGGCATCACCCCCGTCATGCCCATGCTGCGGGCCCTCCCGGACGGCACCGACTGGCGGCTGCTGTACGGCGGCCGGACGCGCGCCTCGATGCCGTTCCTGGAGGAGATCACGAAGCGGGGGGCCCGCGACGAGGTCACCGTCGTCGCCCAGGACGAGGACGGACTGCCGGACCTGGACGCGCTGTTCGCGGATCTCGCGCCGGGCACGGCGGTCTACGTCTGCGGACCCGACGGGCTCATGGCGGCGGTCCGGGCGCGGATCCCGGCCGGGGTGACACTGCACCTGGAGCGCTTCACCGCCCGCGTGCCCGGCGCGGACGACACCGCCTTCGAGGTCGAACTGCGGCGCAGCGGGCGTACGGTGACCGTGCCCGCCGGCTCGACGGTCCTCGCGGCGGTCCGCGAGGAGCTGCCCGGCACGCTCTACTCCTGCGAGCAGGGATTCTGCGGAACCTGCCGGCAGCGGGTCCTGGAGGGGGAGATCGAGCACCGCGACGAACTGCTGACGGACGCGGAGCGTGACGACTCGATGCTGATCTGCGTCTCGCGGACCCGCGGGGCGCGAATCGTGCTGGACATGTGAACGTCCGCCGCCCGGACCGGCCCGTTCGGGGCCGGATCCGATCGGTAAAGTGTCCGCATGACAACCGGGGTACGCCGCAGGATGGGTGTCGAGGAGCGACGGCAGCAGCTGATCGGCGTCGCCCTCGAACTGTTCAGCCGACGCTCGCCCGACGAGGTCTCCATCGACGAGATAGCCTCGGCCGCGGGCATCTCGCGGCCGCTGGTGTACCACTATTTCCCGGGCAAACTCAGCCTGTACGAAGCGGCGTTGCAGCGGGCCTCCGACGATCTCGCGGGCCGTTTCGTGGAGCCCCGCGAGGGGCCGCTGGGCGCGCGGCTGCTGCGGGTGATGCGCCGCTTCTTCGACTTCGTGGACGACCACGGGCCCGGTTTCGCCGCGTTGATGCGGGGCGGCCCGGCCGTCGGCTCGTCGACCACGAACGCGCTCGTGGACGCCGTACGGCAGGCGGCCTATCTCCAGATCCTGTCGCATCTGGACGTCGAGGACCCGCCCGCCCGGCTGGAGCTGGTGGTCCGCTCCTGGATCTCGCTCGTCGAGTCGACGGCGCTGATCTGGCTGGACGGACGGCGGATCGAGCGCGGTGAGCTGGAGGTGCAGCTCGTGCACGACTTCGCGGCCCTGGCGGCGGTGAGCGCCGCCTACGACCCGGAGGTCGCCGCGCTGCTGCGCGAGGGGCTGCGGGGCGAACCGGGCGACGGGCCGTTCACCGACCTCGTCGTCCGGCTGCTCGCGCTCGCCGCGCCGCCCGAGGCCTGAGGCGCCGGGGCCCGAGGCCCGGGGCGCCGGGGCCTGAGGCCCGGGGCGCCGGGGCCTGAGGCCCGGGGCGCCGGGGCCTGAGGCCCGGGGCGCCGGGGCTACTCCTCGAACTTGCGGTAGGACGGGTCCAGGTCGCGTACCTCGGTGGAGACGTGCAGCGTGACCCCGTCGGCGGGCTCGACGTGCTTGCGCAGCAGTTCCAGCGTCGCCTCGGACAGCTTCGCCTTGGTCTCGTCGCTGCGGCCCGCGAGGAGCGCGAGCGTGACGTGGACGATGGCCGGGCCCGTGTCGCCTCGTACGACGTCACCCACCACCTCGTCCTCGGTCCGCAGCGTGCGCGTCTTGCACGCCTCCAGCCGTGCGGCGGCCGTCTCGACGACCACGGGGTGCAGCGCGAGCGCGAACGCGCGCCAGTCGACGTGGTCGAGCGCCGGGGAGAACTCGACGGTGATCTGCGGCATGGGTACTCCTGTTCCGGATGTCTCCCGGTCACCCTAACCGCCCGCCCGCGAGGCGGAGAGGGCGCGAGGGTGAACTGTCCCCTCCCGTCCCGCCCCGTGGGAACGGCCGGTGGGGGCGGCCCCGGACACCCGTCGTGCTCGGGTGTCCGGTGCCGCCCCCACCGGGTCGGGCCGTTGTCACGGGGTCAGACCGCTGTCACGGGGTCCGGGTGAACACCGCCACCGTGCGGGCCGGAACCGTGAACGAACCCGTTCCCTTCGCGTAGGACGAGGACTTGACGACGGAGTCCGCGCCCGCCGCCTGCACCGGGTGCAGCCCGTACGCCGTCCCGGCCAGGGAGCCGACGGTCTGCGCCTGCTTCTCCGGGGTCGCGTTGAAGACGATCACGAGGTCGCCGAGGCGCACCGTGATCACTCCGGGGGTCTCGTCCTTCCCCGACAGCGGGAAGGAGAGCTTCGACTGCACCTGGGCGGCCGTGGAGAGCGAGAACACCTTCTCGGTCGTACGGATCCGCTGGAGGTCCTGGAAGGCGGCCGAGGTGCCGTCGATCTGGCCGCAGCCCACCTTGACGGAGGTCAGCAGCGGTGTGGCGTACGGCCACTTCGAGGTGTTGTCGGCGGCCATCGGCAGCCCGCGCCCGAATCCGTTGCCGTCCTGGCAGTTCCAGTGGATGGCGTTGAACCAGTCGCCGCTGTCGAAGGAGTTGCGGTCCAGGGACTTGGAGCGCAGCAGGTCGGAGCCGGCCTGGGAGAGGGACGGACCCTGCGAGAGGGTGGCCGTCGCCATCGCCAGGACCTGCATCCGCGAGCGGTCGGCGGCGCTCGTCGTGGCGGGCAGCTTGTACGTCAGCGCGTCGTACAGCGACTCGTTGTCGTGCGCGTCGGCGTAGGCGAGGGCGTCGCCGGGGGCGGCCGCGTAGCCCGCGGGCTGTCCGTTGTAGTCGACCTCGGAGCCCTCGACCTCCTTGCCGTCGGAGTCGGTGAAGTGGAAGGCCGACAGGTTTCCGGTCAGGCCGATCTTGATGAGGTCCTGGTAGTGCAGGAGGCGGGCCTTCTGCTCGGCCGCGGTGCCGTTGGCGGTCGAGGAGTTGGGGTCGGTGTAGAGGCCGGAGGCGAAGCCCTGGACGCCGGGGTCGGAGTCGAAGGGGCTGCCGCCGCGTACGGCGTCACGGGCACGGTCGGAGAAGGTCGCGATGCCCGTCCCCGCCATGTTCTTCTGGGTGGCCTGGACGAAGCGGGCGTCGTCGGCGACCTCGCCGAAGTTCCAGCCCTCGCCGTACAGGATGATCTTCTTGCCGTCGATGCCGTCCTTCGCGAGGGTGAGCCCGTCGAGGGCCTTCCTGACCGCGAGGATGTTGGCCTTGGGCTGGTGGCCCATGAGGTCGAAGCGGAAGCCGTCGACCTTGTACTCCTTGGCCCAGGTGACGATCGAGTCGACCACCAGCTTGCCCATCATGGCGTTCTCGGTCGCCGTGTTGGAGCAGCAGGTGGAGTTGGCGACGCTGCCGTCGGCGAGGAGGCGCTGGTAGTAGCCGGGGACGACCTTGTCGAGGACGCTGGTGTCGGCCTGGCCGCTCGCGGCGGTGTGGTTGTAGACCACGTCCATGACGACCCTGAGGCCGTCCTCGTTCAGCGACTTGACCATCTTGCGGAACTGGACCGTGCGGCCGGTGCCGTTCGGGTCCGTGGCGTAGGAACCCTCGGGGACCGTGTAGTGGTACGGGTCGTAGCCCCAGTTGTAGGCGTCCTTGGCGGCGGTCTTCGCCACGCACTCCTGCTGCTTCTGGGAGTCGGCGGCGTAGGAGGCGAGATCGCAGTCGGTGCTCTGCTGGTCGGCCTTCTTCTCGGGCATGGTGGCGATGTCGAACGCGGGCAGCAGGTGCACGTACGAGGTGCCGGACCTGGCCAGCGCCTTCAGGTGCTTGGAGCCGTCGCTGTTCTTGTCGGTGAAGGCCAGGTAGGTGCCCTGGTCCTTCGCGGGGACGGTCTTGTCCGCCACCGAGAAGTCCCGGATGTGCAGTTCCTGGATCTGCGCGTCCCGCAGCGGCACGGCCTTCGGCTTCTTGAGCGAGGACCAGCCGGACGGGGCGAGGGACTTGGCGGCGAGGTCGACGACCAGGCTGCGCTCCGAGTCGGCGGTCAGGGCCACCGAGTAGGGGTCGGTCACCTTGTTGGTGACGATCTTGCGGACCGTCGGCGCCCACACCTTGACGACGTAACGGTAGGGCTTGCCCGTCCAGGACCTACCGCCCGTGACGGACCAGACGCCGGTGGCGCCGTCGCGCTTCATGGCGACGGTGGAGCCGGCGAGATCGAGGCTCACGGACTGGGCGGTCGGGGCCCACACCGAGAGGGTGGGGACACCCTTGTGGAAGACCGGTCCGAGGTGCGCCTTCGTCGCGTCGTACAGGTCGTCGAGGACTCCGGCGATCTGCACGCCGGTCGCCGCGAGCACGGCGCCGTTCGCGGCCCGCTGCGAGGCGACGAGCTGCCCGCCGAGCGCCGAGCGCACCCGGTCGCGGTCGCGCGGGTCCACCGACCAGGCGGCGTACGTCTTCAGGTAGGGGAACTTCGCCTTCTGGGCGTCGGTGAGCGTCGTCTTCTCCAGCCGCAGCCAGCGCTCGTCGTCGCTGGTCAGTCCGCCGTCCTTGACGGCGATCGAGCCGTCGTGGGAGGAGAGGAGCTGGGTGGACACGGCCGCGTCGGAGCCGTTCCAGGCGACCGTGTTCCGGTCGATCCAGACCGCCTTGGAGGTGGTCAGGTCGAGCGCGGCGGCGCTGCCCTTGGGCTGCGGCAGCAGGTACTTCTCCTGGCCGTCCAGCAGCCACACCTCATGGCCGTTCGCCGTGAGGTCGAGGGACTGGTCGGTGGGCAGGTCCTTGTCGTCGCCCTTGTGGATGATGTAGCTGAGGCTGCCGGCGCCCTCGGCGAGCGGCACCTCGTAGACGGCGCCGTAGGCGTCGGTGCGCACCGGTTCCAGGGGCTTCGTCCAGTCCGTGGGCGTCGCGGCCCCGGTCCACACGTGCAGGCCCCAGCCGGTGTAGTCGCCGTCGGCGCGGTGGTAGTGGACGACCGCCTTGGTCTTGTCCTGGGCGGGCAGGTCGGGCTGCTCGGTGAGGACGGTGTCCTTGCCCTGCTCGACCCAGACCTCGCCGGTCTTGGTGACGTCGATCGTGCGGTCGCTCGCGACGTCCTTGTTGCCGTCCTTGTCGATGACGAGGAAGCCGACGCTCGAGGCTCCGGGCTTCAGCTTCACGTAGGCGAAGGCGCCGTAGGCGTCGCGGCCTACGAAGTCGTGGCCGGCCGGCCAGGTCGTGGCCTCGCCGTCGGCGATGTCGCCCCAGGCGTACAGGCGCCAGTCGGTGTAGGCGCCGTCGGTGCGCTTGTAGTGGACGACCGCGTAGTCGCGGGAGGAGGCCGTCGGGACCTCCGCGGCCGGCGCGGTGCCGGTGGTGGACTCGGCCGTCGCGCTCGCGGTGTGTCCGGCCGAGTCGATGACGACGGCCTTGTAGCGCAGGGCCGTTCCGGCCGGTACGTCCTTGCCGATGGCCTGGGTGACCTTGTACGGGGCGTGGTCGGCGGAGCCGAGGGTGCGCCAGGCGCCTTCACCGGTCTGGGCGGCGAAGACGACCCGGTCGAGCTGTCCGCCGGTGACGTCCGCCGACAGTTCGACGGTGCCGGTGGCGCCCGCGGCCGGGGCCTTCAGGGTCAGCGTGGGCCTGGTCGCGGGGGCGGCGAGCCGGCCCGCGGCCTTGAGGACGATCGCCGAACCGGCCGGGACGCTGACCGTGATCTTCTTGTCCGCGTCGCTCTTAGCCGAGGCCGAGGTTCCGTATACGGCCCGGAAGTCCATGCCGGCCGAACCGGTCGGGAAGGTGGCGGACTTCTCCGTGTCGGCGTTGTTCACGGCGACGACGTACTCGGTGCCGGTCTTCGCGTCCGTGCGGGAGAAGGCGTACACACCGGCGCCGTCCGCCGCGTACCGCTCCGTCTGGACTCCGTCGGCCAGGGCCGGGTTGTCCTTGCGCAGCTTGGAGAGAGCACTGATCTCGTTGTAGAGCGGTGCGCTCGTGTCGTACGCGTCGCTCGCGTGCGTGCGGCTCGTGCCGATCTCGTCGTCGTCGAGGTAGTCCGCGACCTTGGAGGCGAACATCGTCTGCCGGGCGTCCTTGTCACCGCCTGAGCCGGTGAAGCCCTGCTCGTCGCCGTAGTAGACGACGGGGTTGCCGCGGCTGAGGAACATCAGCTCGTTGGCGAGCCTGTCCTTCTTCAGCAGCTCGGCGTCGGTCGCCTTGGGGTTGTCCTGGTTCAGGAAGTACCCGATGCGGCCCATGTCGTGGTTGCCGAGGAAGGTGACCTGCTCGTACGCGTTGGCCTTGTCGGTCGTGTACTTGTAGTCGTCCGCGAACAGGGACGACAGCTTCTGCGCGCTGCCGCCCTGCGAGGCGTACGAGCGGGCCGCGTCCTGGAACGGGAAGTCGAGGGTGGCGTCGAGTCGGCCCTCGGTCACGTACGGCGAGGTGATCGACGTGTCGGCGGAGTAGACCTCGCCGAACATGAAGAAGTTCTTGCGGCCGTGCTTGGCCGCGTACGCGTCGAGGGCGGTCGCCCACTGCGTCCAGAACTCCATGTTCACGTGCTTCACGGTGTCGATCCGGAAGCCGTCGATGCCGAAGTCCCTGACCCAGCGCTCGTAGATCTTCTCCATGCCGCTGACGACCTCGGGACGCTCGGTCCACAGGTCGTCGAGGCCGGAGAAGTCGCCGTACGTGGTGGACTCGCCGGCGTAGGTGGAGTCACCGCGGTTGGAGTACATCGTCGTGTCGTTGAGCCACGACGGGACCTTGGCGTTCTTCTTCGCGGCGGGGACCGTCGGCGTCCGGGGGAAGGAGCCGGTGCCCACGGACGGGAAGCCCTTGGTGCCGTCCGCGTAGTCCGCGTCGTCGAACGGCTTGCCGTCCTTGGTCAGATACGGGAAGGCGCCCTTGGAGAGGTAGTTGTAGGACTGTTCCTTGTAGTCGACGACATCGGCCGTGTGGTTGGTGATGACGTCGAAGAAGACCTTCATGCCCTTGGCGTGGGCCTTGGAGATCAGGGTCTCCAGGTCCTTGTTGGTGCCGAAGTGCGGGTCGACCCGGGTGAAGTCGGTGATCCAGTAACCGTGGTAGCCGGCCGAGGCGTCCTTGCCGGTGCCCTGGACGGGCTGGTTCTTGAAGATCGGCGCCATCCAGATGGCGGTGGTGCCGAGGCCCTTGATGTAGTCGAGCCGCTTGGTCAGGCCCTTGAGGTCGCCGCCCTGGTAGAAACCCTTGTCGGTGGGGTCGTAGCCGGTCGAGAGCCGGGAGCCGGTGAGTCCGCCCTTGTCGTTGGACGTGTCGCCGTTGGCGAAACGGTCCGGCATGACGAAGTAGAACTGGTCACGGGTGGAGTCGTGCCGCGCGGGCTCGGCGGCGAGCTTCGCGTCCGACGGCGGTGCGGGCGGGGTCTGGGCCCGCGCCACGAGGGGTTGCGCAAGCGATACGGCCAGTGCGGCGGCGAGGACGGCTGCGCGCAGCCTGGGGCGGCCGATGCGGCGCGCCGCCCCTCTCGGTATCAGGTCCACAGTCGTGAACTCCTAGCGATTACGGCGTACTCGGGTCCGACCCCGCGCAGCGTTTCGGCCACGATGCCGAACGCCCGCGTGACCGTATCGCTCACGCAAGGTTTACAGCAAGAGTCTTGCAACATGCGGAAAGGGTTTTCAGCAGCTGGACTTGCCCGCGTAGATCGCGAGTGCCGTGTTGGCGCCCAGCGTCGCCGTGAACTGGCCCGAACCGTTCACCGTGATGCTCGTGTTGTTCTGGACGTTGCAGTACGTTCCCGCGGCGAGGGAGGTGCTGTAGGTCCGGCTCAGCGCGGAGGTCTCGTGGTTGATGGCCACGAAGCCCTTGCTGCCCCGGCCGAAAGCGATGGCGTCGTTGCCGTTGTCCCACCAGTTGGAAAGGGCTTGCCCACGGGTGGCGTTGCGGAAGGCGACCATCGACTTGATCTCCGGCCAGGCGTGCTGGCACTTCCAGCCGTCCTGCCAACAGGCGTTGACAGTACCGCCGTTGGGCGGTCCGGCGTCCGCGTCCGACCACTCGTAGCCGGAGTTGATGTCGGGGGCGCCGTAGGGGTACGCGAGCATGAAGACGTTGGCGAGGGTGTAGTTCGCCCCGTCCTTGTAGTTGAGCGTCGAGCCGTTGCGCTCGGTGTCGTGGTTGTCGACGAAGACGGCCGCGACGGAGCTGCTCATGTAGCCCCAGCCCTCGCCGTAGTTCTTCAGGTAGGCGAGGTTCTCATTGTTGAAGACCCGCTTGAGGTCGTAGGCGTAGCGGAACTCCTGGACGTCGCCGTTGCCGGTGTACTCGGTGGGCTGGACGGCCTCGCCCGCGCCGTAGATGGCCTCCTGCTTCCAGTAGACGGACGGGTTGCTCAGCCGGGACTTGATGTTGGCGAGGTCGGCGGCCGGCATGTGCTTGGCCGCGTCGACGCGGAAGCCGTCGACGCCGTAGCCGAGCAGGGTGTTCATGTATCCGGCGATGGTCGCCCGGACGTGCTCCTCACCGGTGTCCAGGTCGGCGAGGCCGACGAGTTCGCAGTTCTGGACGTTGGCGCGGTTGGTGTAGTCGCTGATGGTGGCGGTGCAGTCGTCCATGTCGGCGGAGGTGTAGACGCCCGGGTAGTTGTACTTCGTGTACGAAGATCCTCCCGTTCCGGTGCCGGACCCGGCCGCCATGTGGTTGATCACCGTGTCCGCCACGACCTTCACACCGGCCGCGTGGCAGGTGCTGACCATGTTCTTGAAGGCGGTGGCGTCGCCGAGCCGTCCGGCGATCCTGTAGCTCACGGGCTGGTACGAGGTCCACCACTGCGAGCCCTGTATGTGCTCGGCGGGCGGGGACACCTGGACGTAGCCGTATCCGGCGGGGCCCAGCGTGTTGGTGCATTCCTTGGCGACCGAGTCGAACTTCCACTCGAACAGGACCGCGGTGACGTCCTTGGTGCCGGGCGGCGAGGCCGCCGCCGTACCGGAGGGAACGGTCACCGAGACCGCCAGGCCCGCCACGAGGGCGAACGAGGCGGCAAGCGTCTTCCTTGCCATGTGTGTGTACTCCTGCACTACGTCGTGCGGGTGGGGGGATCGGAACGTACCGCTTGCAATCATGTTTCAGCAAGATGTCGAAAGAACTTTCAACTTCCTTATTGACGCGCCCCCTTGGGCGGTCCCACGCTCCACACGGGTCAGCTCCCGCGCCCCGCGGGCGTACTGACCGATCCGGAGAGGAGCCGCATCCCCGATGGCCTTACGACGAAGAAGGGTTCCCCTGCTGCTCGCGACCGCCCTGCTGACGCTCGGCGGCCTGGCCGCGCTGCCCGCCCAGCGGGCTGCCGCGGCGACGGACACCGGCGTCCCCAACGGCGATGTGATCGCCAACCTGTGGGAGTGGAACTGGAAGTCGGTCGCGTCAGAGTGTACGAACGTGCTCGACCCGGCCGGCTACGGGGCGGTCCAAGTGGCGCCGCCCGCCGAGTCGCTGAAGCAGACCAACTACTACTGGTGGGACGTCTACCAGCCGTACTCCTACAACCTCAACAGCCGTTTCGGCACTGCGACCGCCTTCAAGGCCATGGTCGACACGTGTCACGCGGCCGGCATCAAGGTCTACACCGACGCGGTGATCAACCACACCGCCGCCCAGACCGGCACCGGCTACAACGGCACGGTCGTCACCAACAAGTACGACACCCCGGACTACGACCCGGCCGACAGCGACGACTGCACCACGACGATCACCGACTGGACCAACCGCTACCAGGTGCAGCACTGCGAACTGCTCGGCCTGCCCGACCTGGACACCGCCGAGAGCAACGTCCGCTCGAAGATCACCGGCTTTCTCAACGCGCAGATCGACCTGGGCGTCGACGGCTTCCGGGTCGACGCGGCCAAGCACATCGAGGCCGCCGACCTGAGCGCCATCGTCGCCGGACTGCACAGCACGACCTCGGGCTCGGCGCCGTACATCACCCAGGAGGTCTATCCGGGCACCCCGCCCTCGATCGACGAGTACTACGGCACCGGTGACGTCCTCGACTTCACCTTCGCCTCGCAGATCAAGGCACAGTTCCAGGGCGACATCGCCAACCTGTCGAGTTTCGGCAGTAGTTGGGGACTGGTCGCCGAGGCGAACTCCAACACCATGGTCACCAACCACGACACCGAGCGCAACGGCTACTCGCTCGGCTACAAGGACGGCGCCACCGCCGTGCTCGCCAACGTCTTCCAGCTGGCCCGCGGTTACGGCAGGCCGTCGGTCTACTCCGGCTGGACCTTCAGCCAGAGCGACCAGGCCCCGCCGAACTCGGGCGGCGGCTTCGTCACCGACACCGACTGCTCGAACGGCTGGTACTGCCTCGACCGCGACACCGCGGTCTCCGGCATGATCGGCTGGCACAACGCGGCCGCCGGGTACCCGGTGGCCAACTGGCAGTCCCCCGCGTCCAATGTGATCGGCTTCGGCCGGGGCGGCGCCGGGTTCGTGGCCATCAACAACAGCTCGGGCGCCAGTACGTACACGTACACGACCGGTCTCGCGGACGGCACGTACCCGAACGTCGTCGACGGCGGTGCCACCTCGGTCACGGTCACCGGCGGCAGGGCCTCCCTGACCGTGCCCGCCAAGGGCGCCGTCGCGTTCTACGACCCGGACTACGTCTGCACCGTGAACTGCGGCGGCGGCACCGATCCGGGCACCGGGACGGTCACGGCGACCTTCAACGAGTACGCGTCGACCACCTCGGGCACGGACGTGTACGTGGTCGGATCGGTCCCGGCGCTGGGCGGCTGGAACACGGCGGGCGCGGTGAAACTGTCCTCTTCCGGCTATCCGGTCTGGAAGGCGGACGTCTCGGTGCCGGCGAACACCGCGATCGCGTACAAGTACATCAAGAAGGACTCCTCGGGAAACGTCACCTGGGAGTCCAACGCCAACCGCTCCGTGACCACCGGCACCGCGGCCGTGGCCGCGCTCAACTCCTGGAACGTGGCCGACGCCGACGCCACGGACCTGACCTTCGGAGTGACCGCGACCACCGTCTACGGCACCAACGTGTACGTCGTCGGCTCGGTCCCCGCGCTCGGCTCCTGGAACACCGCCGACGCGATCCCGCTGTCCTCGGCGTCGTACCCGTACTGGGGCCGGCCGGTGATCGTGCCCAAGTCGACGTCGTTCACGTACAAGTACATCAAGAAGGACGCGTCGGGCACGGTGACCTGGGAGTCCGGGAGCAACCGCTCGTACACCACGGGCTCGGGCACCGGGTACTCCGTGAGCGACACCTGGAAGTAGCGGGACCCGGAATCAACGGCTCCAGGAGGTCGTGAGAACACAGAAGCGGTGCTCCGGTGGTCAGGACCGGAGCACCGCCCATGTGTGGATCAGACGGCCCACCAGACGGTGGTGTCCGCGGGCAGCTGCGCCTTGCCGTCCTGCGACAGGGTCACCTCACCGCTGGCGACGAGCACCCGGCCGTAGGCGGGGACGGTCACGGCCTCGCTGCCCGTGTTGGCGGTGCACACGAACTCACCGCGCTGGAAGGCGAGTACGTCCTCCGGGGCGGTCAGCCAGGTGACGGCGTCGCCCGCGCCGAGGTCGGCACGCTCGCGCCGGACGGCGAGCGCGTCGCGGTACAGCTCCAGGGTGGAACCCTCCACCCCGGTCTGCGCCTCGACGCTGAGCTCGGCCCACTCGGCGGGCTGCGGCAGCCAGCTGCCCCCGTCGCCGAAGCCGTACGACGAACCGGCGCGGGTCCACGGGATCGGCACCCGGCAGCCGTCGCGGAAGCCGTCCTGTCCGGCGCCCCGGAAGTAGGCCGGGTCCTGGCGCACCTCGTCCGGCAGGTCGACGACGTCGGGCAGGCCGAGCTCCTCGCCCTGGTAGACGTAGGCGGAGCCGGGAAGCGCCAGCATCAGCAGGCTCGCCGCGCGGGCCCGGCGCAGGCCGAGCTCCCGGTCGCCCGCGGTGCGGATCTGGGTGCCGAGGCCGGCCTCGTTGGCGAACCGGGTGGCGTGCCGGGTCACGTCGTGGTTGGACAGCACCCAGGTGGAGGGGGCGCCGACCGGGCGCATCGCGCCGAGCGTGCGGTCGATCACCGTACGCAGCTCGGCCGCCTCCCAGTGGGAGCCCAGGTACTGGAAGTTGAAGGCCTGGTGCAGCTCGTCGGGGCGCACGTAGTTCGCGGTGCGCTCGACGGTGGGAGTCCACGCCTCGGCGACGAAGATGCGCTCGCCCGAGTACTCGTCGAGGATCGTGCGCCACTGCCGGTAGATGTCGTGCACGCCGTCCTGGTCGAAGAACGGCATGACATCGTTGCCCAGCAGCTTCAGCTGGTCGCGGTCGCCGAGGTCCGGCAGGCCCTCCGCCTTGACCATGCCGTGCGCGACGTCGATACGGAAGCCGTCGACGCCCATGTCCAGCCAGAACCGCAGGATCGAGCGGAACTCGTCGCCCACGGCCGGGTGTTCCCAGTTGAAGTCGGGCTGCTCGGGCGCGAAGAGGTGCAGGTACCACTCGCCGGCGGTGCCGTCGGGCTCGGTGACCCGGGTCCAGGCCGGGCCGCCGAAGATCGACTCCCAGTCGTTGGGCGGCAGTTCGCCGTTCTCGCCCTTGCCGGGGAGGAAGTGGTAGCGGTCGCGCAGCGAGGAGCCGGGGCCCTCGCGCAGCGCGCGCTTGAACCACTCGTGCTGGTCGGATGAGTGGTTGGGCACGAGGTCGACGATGATCCGCAGCCCGAGACCGTGGGCGTCGCGGATGAGGGCGTCGGCGTCCAGCAGGTTGCCGAACATCGGGTCGACGGCCCGGTAGTCCGCCACGTCGTAGCCGGCGTCGGCCTGCGGCGAGGCGTAGAAGGGGCTGAGCCACACGGCGTCCACGCCGAGGTCGCGCAGGTACGGGAGTCGGGAACGTACGCCCTCCAGGTCACCCATGCCGTCGCCGTTGCTGTCGGCGAAGCTGCGCGGATAGACCTGGTAGATCACCGCGTCGCGCCACCAGTCGCGATGCGCGGCGACGGTGGCGAGAACGGAGTTCGGGGCCTGGTCTGCGGAGTGCTGGCTCATGGCGTCCTTGATGCGATGAGGGTCCCCTCGTCCGTGTGCGGACGGACGTGGGGAGGAATTCGGCTGTGGGGGCAGACCCCTGCTCGCGCGAGGCCGGGAGCACGGGGCGGAAGGCTTCGGGGCGGGGGGAAAAGAGGCGGCCGCGGTACTGGCGGGGTCGGATGGGCACCGCGGCCGCCACCCGCGCGCGAGCGCGCGGGAGTCTGGGGGCTTTATGGGGGCGTCCTCGCGGATCAGCCCTTCGTGCCGCCCGCGGTGAGTCCGGTCACCAGGTTCTTCTGCACCAGGTAGAAGAAGAGGGAGACGGGTATCGCGACCAGCACGGCGGTGGCCGCCATGAGGTTGCGCTGCGCGTCGTGCTCGCTGACGAAGCTCTGGAGTCCGACGGCGAAGGTGTACTTCGAGTCGTCCAGCATGAACGTCGAGGCGAACGCGACCTCACCGAACGCGGTGATGAAGTTGTAGAAGGCGGCCACCGCGAGACCCGGCTTGGCGAGCGGCAGGATCAGCCGGAAGAAGGTGCCGAAGGGGCTCAGTCCGTCGACGCGTCCGGCCTCGTCGATCTCGAACGGGATCGTGTCGAAGTAGCCCTTGAGCAGCCAGGCGCTGTAGGGCACCGCCGTCGAGCAGTAGACGAGGATCAGGCCGAAGTACGAGTCGATGAGCTGGAGGTCCGACAGGATCTGGTACATCGGCACGATCAGCACGGCGATCGGGAACATCTGGGTGACCAGCAGGACCCACATGAACTTCTTGTAGCCGGGGAAGCGCATGCGCGAGACCGCGTACCCGGTGGTCGCGGCGACCATCACGCCGATGACCGTGGTGCCGAGCGACACGATCAGCGAACTCTTCATCCACTCGAAGAAGTTCGTGTGCTGGAGCACGAAGGAGTAGTTGCCGAACGTCATCGTGTGCCAGATGCGCCCGGGGTGCAGATAGTCGTCCTCGCCCGGACCGAGGGACAGGAAGACGAGCCACGCGATCGGGAACAGCGCGACCAGGCTCGCGACGGTCAGGATGCCGTGGGAGGCGAGCTTGCCGGCGAGGCCGCGCTTTCCGCGCCCGCGCGCCGGACGGGGCGACTCGTCGTACCCGGCGGCCTGGTCGGCCGGAGGCGTCTGCAGTGTGGTGGTGCTCATGGAGACTCCCGCCTCAGATCGCGAGCTGCTGGTCATTGCGGTTCAGCCAGCGGCGGTAGAAGGAGGTGAAGACGATCAGGATGGCCAGCAGCAGCATGCCGTAGGCCGCCGACTGGGCGAAGTCACGCGGTTGCTGTCCGAAGCCGAGGTAGTAGGCCCAGGTGACGAGGATCTGCGCGTCCGGCGCGGTGTTGCCGAACAGCAGGAAGATCACGGCGAACTGGTTGAAGGTCCAGATGATGCCGAGGAGCACGACCGTGGAGCTGACCGACCTGAGACCCGGCAGGGTCACGAAGCGGAACTGCTGCCACTTGTTCGCGCCGTCCATCTCGGCGGCCTCGTACAGCGTGCCGTCGATGGACTGGAGTCCGCCGAGCAGCGAGACCATCATGAACGGGACGCCGCACCAGGTGTTGACCATGATGGCGGCGAAGCGCTGCCAGAAGGTGTCCTCCAGCCACGCCGGTGACGGCAGGTGCACCGCGTGGAGCATGGAGTCGATGATCCCGCCGTCGGCGAGCATGAAGCGCCAGCCGAAGACGGTGACGAACGTCGGCACGGCCCAGGGCAGCACCAGGATCAGCCGGTAGATCGTTCGGCCGCGCAGCTTCTGGTTGAGCAGCAGCGCGAGGCCGAGGCCGATGCAGTAGTGCAGGGCGACGCAGATGACGGTCCAGGCGATGGTCCAGATGAAGTGCGACCAGAAGCGGTCGTACGACGTCGGACCCCACAGGATGTCCTTGTAGTTGTCGAGGCCTATGAACTTGTAGGTGGCGTCGATGTGGTTGACGCCGATCGTGCGGGCCGAGTTGAGGCTGTTGGCGTCCGTCAGCGTCAGGTAGAGGCCCCGAACCAGCGGATAGAGCACCAATCCGCCGAGTACGACGACGACCGGGGCGATCATCGCGTACGCGTACCAGTACTTCTGGTACGAGTGCTTGAGACGCTGCATCCGGCCGGGACGCGGTGCTCGGTCACCGCGGCGCTTGCCGGTCGCGCGGTCGATGGCGACTGTCATGGTTCGACACCTTCTGCAAGATCAGGAGTTGGACGCGCACAGCCGGTGGCCGCCGGGTCCTTTCCTCTCGGAAGGACCCGGCGGCCACGCGGGCTCACTTGCTGAAGTCGGGCACCAGCTTGGCGATGGCCAGCTCGACGTTGCTCAGACCCTTGTCCAGGGACTCCTTGCCACCCGCGATCTTGGGCAGTTCGGTGTCCAGGGGGCCCCAGAGGGAGCTGTACTCGGGCAGCGCCGGGCGCGGCTGGGCGGCGGCGAGCACCGTGCCGTAGCCGGCGATGCCCGGGTTGGCCTTGACGGCGTCCGTGTAGGCGTCGTCACGCGTCGGCAGCGTGGAGTTCTTCAGCGCGATGGTCGCCTGGGACTTCGCCGACGTCATGAAGTTGACGAACTTCAGCGAGGCCGCCTGGTGGGCCTTGTCCGAGCCGGCGTAGACCGCGAGGTTGTGGCCGCCGGTCGGGGCGCCCGCCTTGCCAGTGGAGCCGGCCGGGACGGTGGCGACGCCGAGGTTGGACTTGTCGGAGAACGCCGAACCCTTGTAGAAGTTCGTGATCTCCCACGGGCCCTGGACGATCGCGGCGACCTTGCCGTTGACGAACGCGTCCTGGATGTGGGCGTACGCGTCGGCGGTGGTGTCCGCCTTGTGCAGGCCCTTGCCGGAGAACAGGCCCAGCCAGGTGCCGTACGCCTTCTTCGCGGCGGCCGAGTTGACCGTGATCTTCTTGGCGGCGGCGTCGACGGTGTCGGTGCCCTCGCCGTAGAGGAAGTTCTGCGCGTAGTAGGCCTGGGTCGAGCCCCAGTAGCCGTCGACGCCGGTCTTGGCCTTGACGATGGCCGCGTCCTTCTTCAGGTCGCTCCAGGTCTTGGGCGCCTCGGTGATGCCGGCCTTCGTGAAGAGCTGCTTGTTGTAGACGAGCGCCAGGGTGTCCGTGACGAGCGGCACACCGTAGGTCTTGCCGTCGTACTTGGCCTGCTCGATCAGGTTGGACTTGAACTTGGCCTGGTCCTTGAGGGCCTCGGTGCCGTCGAGCGGCAGGAAGTAGCCCTTCTTGGCGAAGGCCGGGGTCCAGCCGACCTCGGAGCGCAGGACGTCCGGGGCGCCGGAGGCACCGGCGGCCGTGTCGAACTTGTTCTGCGCCTGGTCGAAGGGCACGTTGACGTACTTGACCTTGACGTTCTTGTTGGCGGCCTCGAACTGCTTGACCAGGGCCTGGTACGTCGGCGCCTCATTGGTGGCGTTGGACGTGTCCCACCACGTGATGGTGACCGGCCCACTGGCCTTGTCGCTGCCGCTGTCCCCGCCGCTACCGCCGCAGGCCGTCGCCGCGAGGGCGAAAGACGCCACCAGCGCGCTGGCCGCTATGCCACGCCGCATGAGTTCTCCTTGAGGGTGAAAGCCCGAGTAGGTGGTGAATCGGTCCCGCCCGATTCCCTTGCCTACTTGCCGACTGCGCCGTTGCGTCTGCCGGGCGACGTGAACGTAACAGCGATGTAAGCGACGCGAAAGACCTTGCAGCAAAAAAGTGAAAGAACTGACATCGGTTATGCGCCCGTGACCTCGCGGCGGCCTTCCCGAAACCCCGCTACCAGGCCGATCAACGGACATGCGGACGTCTGTGCAAGACTCTGCAAGCTCTTGCCACGGGTGGCACAAACGGGGATCATCGGGCGTCAGCGCCTTGCAGGAGCCACCCCTTCCCGCGCGGCGCACGCACGGGACACCGAGCCGACCAGAACACGAGGGAGCGCGATGACGCAGCAGCCCGGAGCGGGCCGATCAACCGCCCGCACACGGCGTCTGGTTGGTGGGCAGGGTGAGATGCGACCGGTAAAGTCCAATCCTGTGACCACACGGCTTGCCGACATCGCAGCCCAGGCGGGGGTCAGTGAGGCGACTGTCAGCCGCGTCCTGAACGGGAAGCCGGGCGTCGCCGCGACCACCCGCCAGTCCGTCCTGGCCGCGCTCGACGTACTGGGCTACGAGCGCCCGGTGCGTCTGCGACAGCGCAGCGAGGGCCTGGTGGGCCTCATAACCCCCGAGCTGGAGAACCCGATATTCCCTGCCCTCGCGCAGGTGATCGGGCAGGCCCTGACGCGCCAGGGCTACACCCCCGTCCTCGCGACCCAGACCCCGGGCGGCTCCACCGAGGACGAGCTGACCGAGATGCTCGTCGACCGCGGGGTCGCCGGCATCATCTTCGTCTCCGGACTGCACGCCGACACCTCGGCCGACATGCAGCGTTACGAGCAACTGCGCGGCCGCGGTGTCCCGTTCGTCCTGGTAGACGGCTTTTCGCCCAAGGTGCAGGCGCCGTTCATCTCACCGGACGACCGCGCGGCCATGGCCCTCGCGGTCACCCACCTCGCCTCGCTCGGGCACACCAACATCGGACTCGCACTCGGCCCCAAGCGGTTCGTGCCGGTGCAGCGCAAGATCGAGGGCTTCGTCCGCTCGATGCAGGAGCAGTTCGGCCTGAACCCCGCGGACGTCGAGGAGCGACTGGTCCAGCACTCCCTGTACACGCTGGAGGGCGGCCAGGCCGCGGCGAACGCGCTCATGGACCGCGACTGCACGGCGATCGTCTGCGCCAGCGACATGATGGCGCTCGGTGCGATACGGGCAGCGCGCCAGCGCGGCCTGGAAGTCCCGAAGGACATCTCGGTCGTGGGATTCGACGACTCCCCGCTGATCGCCTTCACCGACCCGCCGCTCACGACGGTCCGCAAGCCGGTCCCCGCGATGGGCCAGGCCGCGGTGCGCACGCTGCTGGAGGAGATCGGCGGGACGCCCGCGCCGCACAGTGAGTTCGTGTTCATGCCGGAACTCGTGGTGCGCGGTTCGACCGCTTCTGCCCCTGGGGACCGGAATCGTCCCTGAGAAGGACGACAAAGGGGGCGTAGCACTCCCACAGGTGTAGAAAGTGCGGCCGGGACCCGACCCGGGGATCATCGGTGGGGGAAGCCTTTTCTGGCAGACTCTGTGCCTATGGGTGATTCGACCGTGACGTCACTGGAAAGCCGTCAGGCCACACAGCCCGTCGCGGAGGAGAAGGCGGGGCACGCGCTCCTGCGCCGTATGCGGACCCCGCGTCGCCCCCGCCTCTGGTTCGAAGTCCTGCTCATCGGCGTGAGTTACTGGACGTATTCGCTGATCCGCAACGCGGTGCCTGAGCAGAGACACGAGGCGCTCCGCAACGCGGACTGGATCTGGCGGATGGAACACCACCTCGGTGTCGCCGTCGAGGAGTCGGTCAACCACGCGGTGAACTCGGTCGAGTGGTTGATCATCGGGATGAACTACTACTACGCGACCCTGCACTTCGTGGTGACGCTGAGTGTCCTGGTCTGGCTGTACCGTTGTCATCCGGGCCGCTACGCGGCGGCCCGTCTCGCGCTCTTCGCCACCACGGCGGTGGCCCTTCTCGGCTACTACTTCTTCCCGCTCGCGCCACCCCGCCTGATGACCGGCAGCACATTCGTCGACACGGTGATGGTCCACGAGACCTGGGGCTCGATGGCCTCCGGCGATCTCAAGCACAT
Source organism: Streptomyces sp. NPDC005281 (assembly GCF_040607495.1). Lineage (NCBI taxonomy): Bacteria > Bacillati > Actinomycetota > Actinomycetes > Kitasatosporales > Streptomycetaceae > Streptomyces > Streptomyces sp. NPDC005281. The sequence continues at coordinate 125,592 of NZ_JBEXGX010000009.1, forward strand.
GTCCAACCAGTACGCCGCGATGCCGTCCATGCACATCGGCTGGTCCCTGTGGTGCGGGCTGACCCTGTTCGCGCTGGCCAGGACCCCCTGGGCGCGGATCCTCGGCGTCCTCTACCCGACGGCCACCCTCGTCGTCATCGTCGCCACCGCCAACCACTTCTGGCTGGACGCGGTGGGCGGTCTGCTCTGCCTCGCCTTCGGCTTCCTGGTGACGCGCCTGTGGTACGGCGCGCTGCCCTACGCGCTGCCGCAGTGGGTGCCGGGGGCCCGCGGGAGACCGGTGCTGGGGACGACGGACTGAACGCCGCCGGGCGTCACGTCCGGCGAGTGTCGGGCGGTGACGTCCAGTGACCGCCGGGTGGCCGTGTTCAGTGACCGCCGCGTGCCGCTCCGTAGAACAGCTCGTCCACCACGGCCCGGGCCCGCCGGGTGGTGCGCCGGTAGTCGTCGAGCATGTCTCCGACGTGTCCCGGGTCGTAGCCCAGATAGCGGCCGACGGCGGCCAGCTCGCGCCCGTCCGAGGGGAAGGTGTCGCCGGCCCTGCCGCGCACGAGCATCACGGCGTTGCGCACCCGGGTGGCCAGCACCCAGGCCTCGTCCAGCGTCTCCGCGTCCTCCGTCGACAGCAGCTCCGCCGCGCGCGCCGCGGCCAGCGCCTCCCGGGTCCGGGTCGTCCGCAGGCCCGGCTCGGCCCAGCCGTGCCGCAGCTGGATCAGCTGGACCGTCCACTCCACGTCGGAGAGGCCGCCGCGCCCCAGTTTGGTGTGCAGCGTGGGGTCGGCGCCGCGCGGCATCCGTTCCGACTCCATCCGGGCCTTCAGCCGCCGGATCTCCCGTACGGCCTCCTCGCCCAGCCCCTCCGCGGGATACCTGAGCGGATCGACCAGCTCGACGAACCGGCTCCCGAGGTCGGCTTCCCCGGCCACGACCTCGGCCCGCAGCAGTGCCTGCGACTCCCACACCAGGGACCAGCGCCGGTAGTACGCCTCGTACGACTTCAGGGTCCGTACCAGCGGCCCGGACTTCCCCTCGGGCCGCAGATCGGCGTCGATCAGCAGCGGCGGGTCCGCGCTGGGGAGCTGGAGCAGCCGCCGCATCTCGGACACCACGGCGTTCGCGGCCCGCGCCGCCTCCTGCTCGTCCACGCCCTCGCGGGGCTCGTGCACGAACAGCACGTCCGCGTCGGAGCCGTAGCCGAGCTCATGGCCGCCGAAGCGGCCCATCCCGATCACCGCGAACCGGGTGGGCAGGGTGTCGCCCCAGCCGTCGCGCACCACGGCCCGCAGCGTGCCCGCGAGCGTCACCGCCGTGAGGTCCGAGACCGCTCCGCCGACGAGGTCGACCAGCGCCCCCTGATCGGCGACGGCGGGCGTCTCCTCGGTCCCGTACGAGGCGACGATGTCCGTCGCGGCGATACGGAACAGCTCCCGGCGCCGGACCCCGCGCACGACGGTCACGGCCTGCTCGCCGCCGTCGGCCCGCCGTACCGCGGCGAGGATCTCCTGCTCCAGCTGGACCCGGCCGCGTGGTTCGAGGCCACCGCTCTCCCCGTCGCCCAGCAGGGCCACCGCCTCCGGGGCGCGCATCAGCAGGTCGGGGGCGAGCCGGCCCGCGGAGAGCACCCGCGCGAGGTTCTCGGCGGCGGCGCCCTCGTCCCTGAGCAGCCGCAGATACCAGGGCGTCTTGCCCAGCGCGTCGGACACCTTGCGGAAGTTGAGCAGACCGGCGTCGGGGTCGGCGGAGTCCGCGAACCAGCCGAGCAGCACGGGGAGCAGGGTCCGCTGGATGGCGGCCTTGCGGCTGACCCCGGACGCCAGCGCCTCCAGATGGCGCCGGGCGCCGGCCGGATCGGCGTACCCGAGCGCGACGAGCCGCTCCCGGGCCGCGTCGGCGCTCAACCGGGTCTCGCCGGGCGCCAGTTGGGCGACGGCGTCGAGGAGCGGCCGGTAGAACAGCTTCTCGTGCAGCCGCCTGACCATGGCCGCGTGCCGCTTCCACTCCCGGTTCAGTTCGCCGGCCGGATCGGCGCGCAGCCCCAGTGACCGTCCGATACGGCGCAGGTCGGCCTCGTCCTGCGGCACCAGATGGGTGCGCCGCAGCCTGAAGAGCTGGATGCGGTGCTCCATCGAGCGCAGGAAGCGGTAGGCGTCGTCGAGCTGTACGGCGTCGGCGCGCCCCACGTATCCGCCCGCGGCCAGTGCCTTCAGGGCGTCGAGGGTGGTGCCGCTGCGCAAGGAGGTGTCGGCCCGGCCGTGCACCAACTGAAGGAGCTGTACGGCGAATTCGACGTCCCGCAGTCCCCCGGGACCGAGCTTCAGCTCGCGTTCGATCTCGGCGGCCGGGATGTTCTCCACGACCCGGCGCCGCATCTTCTGCACATCGGCGACGAAGTTGTCCCGCTCGGCGGCGTGCCATACGAGCGGGGCCAGCGTGGCGACGTACTCCTCGCCCAGCTCCAGGTCCCCCGCCACCGGGCGGGCCTTGAGCAGCGCCTGGAACTCCCAGGTCTTGGCCCATCGCTGGTAGTAGGCGAGATGGCTGCTGAGGGTCCGCACCAGGGGGCCGTTGCGTCCCTCGGGGCGCAGATTGGCGTCGACCGGCCAGATGCTGCCCTCGACGGTGGTCTCCGAGCAGATCCGCATCATGTGCGAGGCGAGCCGGCCGGCCGCCTGGAGGGCCTTGGCCTCGTCCGCCCCATCGGCGCCCTCCCCGACGAAGATCACGTCGACGTCGGAGACGTAGTTCAGCTCGTGTCCCCCGCACTTGCCCATCGCGACGACCGCGAGCCGGCACAGCGTGGCGTCGTCGGGGGCCGCGGCCCGGGCGATGGCGAGCGCGGCGCGCAGGGTCGCGGTGGCGAGGTCGGCGAGTTCGGCGGCGGTCTGGGCGAGGTCGGTGGTGCCGCACACGTCGCGCGCGGCGATGGAGAGCAGGCAGCGGCGGTAGGCGACGCGCAGCGAGACGGGGTCGGTCGCGTCGGCCAGCCCCCGTTCGAACTCCTCCACTCCGGGATGCAGGTCCCGTGCCTCGTACGTGACGAGCACCTGCCAGTCGTGCGGATGCCGGGCCAGGTGGTCGCCGAGCGCGGCGGAGGCTCCGAGGACCCCGAGCAGCCGGTCCCGCAGCGGTTTGGCCGCGATCAGGGTGTCGAGGAGTTCCCGCTGGGCGGGGTGCCCGTCCTGCGCCTCGACGAGCCGGACGAGTCCGAGCAGGGCGAGGTCGGGGTCGGCGGTGGCGCCCAGCGCTTCCAGCAGGACCGGGTCGGACCGTACGGGTGCCAGTTCGGGACCCTCCAGGAGCCGCTCGGCCGCCGACGGATCGGTGAAGCCGTGCCGCAGCAGCCGCGTGAAGGTACTGCTCCTGCGCCCCGGCGCCGTCATCCCGGCCTCCTGTCGATCGATGCCGTACGTCCGGTCCCGTCCCGCACACCGGTCCGATCAAGGCCGTACGGGCCCGAGCCTAACTCTCGTTCGCGGGGTTGCGCCCCGTGCCGACGGCCGTGCGAGGCGGTACAAAGGACAGAGAGGCAGCAGTTCATCCGATCTTCATCCCGCCGGTTGAGGGATGTGAACCCGGGGAATGTTGGCGTGCACATGCTCTGTCTGCACCGCCACCGTCGCCTCTCCCCCCACCGGAGGTCAGAAGTGTCCGGCAGAAACGTGTACACCCGCAGCCGTGCCGTCGTGGCATCCGCCCTCGCCTTCACCGCGGCCGCGGTCGGGCTGTGGAGCGGGCTCGCCGGCTCGGCCCCCGCGCACGCCGCGGCCTCGGTCCCGACCCCCGACCACGTCGTCGTCGTGGTCTTCGAGAACCACGCGTACAGCCAGGTGATCGGCTCCTCCAGCGCCCCGTACATCAACTCGCTCAAGACCGGCGGGGCCAACCTCTCCCAGTCGTACGCCGAGACGCACCCGAGCCAGCCCAACTATTTCGCCCTGTTCTCCGGCTCCACCCAGGGCATCACGGACGACAGCTGCTACACGCCCGGTTTCTCCTCCGCCCCGAACCTCGCCTCCGAGCTGATCGCCGCGGGCAAGACCTGGGGCAGCTACAACGAGACGCTGCCCAGCCAGGGTTCGACCACGTGCAGCAGCGGGAATTACGCCCGCAAGCACAACCCCTGGTTCGGCTTCAGCAACGTACCGACGTCCAGCGCCAAGACGTTCGCCCAGTTCCCGACGGACTACACGACGCTTCCGCAGGTCTCCTTCGTCGTCCCGAACCTGTGCAGCGACATGCACGACTGCTCGGTGTCCACCGGTGACACCTGGCTGAAAACCAACCTGAACGCCTACGCCACCTGGGCCAAGACCCACAACAGCCTGCTCGTCGTCACCTTCGACGAGGACAACCGGCTCGCCGGCAACAAGATCCCGACGGTCCTCTACGGCCAGCAGGTGACCCCGGGGTCCTCGTCCTCCACCACGTACAACCACTACGACCTGCTGCGCACGCTGGAGGACATGCACGGCCTCACGCACGCGGGCAACGCGGCCTCCGGCAAGGACATCACGGGCATCTGGACGTCCTGACATGTACGTAGCGGACAGCCGCGCCGGTACACCGGATACCGCGGCGGCGTCCGCGGAGAGCGCCGCCCGGCCCCGAGCCGGGCGGCGCCTCGCCGTGGTCGCTCCCACCGTGCTGGCACTCGGCACGGTCAGCCTGATCACCGACGTCTCCTCGGAGATGGTGACGGCCGTCCTGCCCCTCTACCTGGTCGCCGGCCTCGGCCTTTCCCCTCTCGGCTTCGGGCTACTCGACGGGATCTACAACGGTTTCTCGGCCCTGGTCCGCCTGGCCGGCGGGCATCTCGCCGACCGGGGTGGCGGCCGCCACAAGTGGGTGGCCGGCGCCGGATACGCGCTGTCGGCCGTCTGCAAACCGCTGCTCCTGGTGGCGCAGACCCTGACCCCCATCGGCCTGGTCCTCGCCGCCGACCGCACCGGCAAGGGCCTGCGCACCGCCCCGCGCGACGCCCTGATCTCCCTGTCGAGCACCCCGGAGAACCGCGGCCGCGCCTTCGGCGTCCATCGCGCGATGGACACGGCGGGCGCCCTGCTGGGCCCGCTCGTCGCCTTCCTGATCCTCCGGGAGACCGTCGACGGCTACGACGCGGTGTTCACGGTGAGCTTCTGCGTGGCCGTGGTGGGCGTGCTGGTCCTGGTGCTGTTCGTGCCGGGCGGCCCGCCGGCGCGGTCCACGTCCACGGCGGGAACACCGGCCGAGGACTGTCTCACGCCCGCCGTCCGGAGCCGGTCCGAGGGCGCCCCCGACTCCCGCGCCACGGCCGTGAGCCCGAGGGAACCCGGAACCGGAACGCCGGACATCACCTCCGCCGGGCTCCCGGACTCCCGGGGTCCGCGTACGCCCGCCGAGGGCGTCACCGGACCCGCGGTCCGCTCCGCACCGGCGCCCCGCCCCACCCTGCGCGCCGCCCTCGCCCTCCTGGGCCGCCCTGAGCTGCGCCGCATCGCGTTCTGCGCGGTTCTGCTCGGTCTCGCCACGGTCAGCGACTCGTTCATGTTCCTGCTGCTCCAGCGCAGGCTCGGGGTGCCGGACCGCTGGTTCGCGCTGCTGCCCGTCGGCACCGCCGCCGCGTTCCTGCTGCTGGCCGTCCCGCTGGGCCGGCTCGCGGACCGGGCCGGCCGATGGCGGGTGTTCCTGGCCGGCCACGGCGCCCTGCTCCTCGCGTACGGCCTGCTGCTGACGTCCTGGCACGGCACGGCGCTGCCGTTCGCCGTCCTGTTCCTGCACGGCGGCTTCTACGCGGCCACGGACGGCGTGCTCATGGCCGCGGCCTCGGACAGCGTGCCCGAGGAACTGCGGTCGTCCGGGCTCGCGCTGGTCCAGACGGGTCAGGCGCTGGCCCGCTTCGTCTGCTCGCTCGCCTTCGGAGCGGCCTGGACGGCGTGGGGCGACCGTACGGCGCTCCTGGCGGCGGCCTCGGCGCTGGCCCTGTGCGCGCTGTTCTCGACGATCGTGCGCCCTGTCCGCCGCACCCCTTCAGAAGGCCTCGTATGACGCTGCGAACCCGCATCCTGGTCCTGGTCTCGGCCCTGGTCGTCCTCGCGGGCGTCGCGACGGCTTCCGTGCTGCACGCCTCGGCGCGCGCGGAGCGCCGCGACCAGGCACAGCCGGGCGGCCCTCGGATCAGCGCGGGGACGGTCTCCCTGACCGACTCCCGGCGGCTGGTGTTCCGGAACATGGCGTGGGGCCCGCACCGCGACGAGCTGACGTCCGTCCCGGCGTCCGACCCCTCGGGCCCGCGCACCGCGTCCAAGGTCAAGTGCCTGCGCTTCTACGCCGCTTCGGGCACCGGGGTGTGTCTCCAGGCGGTGCACGGCACGGTCCAGGACACCTACCGCGCGGTGATCCTCGACGCCTCCCTGCACGAGAGGGCCCGCTACGACGTGCCCGGCATCCCGTCCCGCGCCCGCGTCTCCCCCAGCGGCCGGTACGCCGCCTGGACGGCGTTCGTGGGCGGCGACTCGTACGCGGGCACGAACTTCTCCACCCGGGCGGCGATCGTCGACACCCGCACCGGGAGGCTGACATCGTCCCTGGAGTCGTACCGCGTGGTGATGGACGGCAGGACCTACCACGCGGCCGACGCCAACTTCTGGGGCGTGACGTTCGCGGCCGACGACCGCACGTTCTACGCCACGATGGCCACGCGCGGCACGACCCACCTGGTCCGCGGCGACCTGGCCGCCCGCACCGTGACCGCCCTGCACACCAACGTCGAATGCCCGTCCCTCTCCCCCGACGGGACCCGCGTCGCCTTCAAGAAGCGCGTCGAGGGCCTGCCCAAGGACGCCCCTTGGCATCTGTACGTCCTCGATCTGCGCACCGGGCGCGAGACGGCGCTCGCCGAGCCCCGCAGCGTCGACGACCAGGTGGTCTGGCGCGACGACCACACCCTTGTGTACGCCCTCCCCGGCGACTACGGCGCCGACCTGTGGACGCTCCCGGCCGACGGCACCGGAAAGCCGCGACGCGTCAGCACCGCGGCCGTGTCACCGGCGTACGTGCGCTGAGGGCAGGCCTGTCCGACAGTTCCCGTCCGCCCGGCGGGGACAGCGCGCCCTCAGGACTCCACGCCGGAGCGGCGGCGGCGGCGCACGGCGAGCACCAGGCCCGCGCCGAGGGCGGCCGCCGCTGCCGCCGCGCCGGCCATGAGCGGGGTGCCGTCCGAGCCCGTGCTCGCCAGGCTGCCGCCGGCGGAACCGGTGGTGGAGCCGCCGGTCGTGGAGCCGGCCGACGTCGAGCCGGTGCCGCCCGTGCTGCCGGAGCCGCCGGTGGACTGGCCCGAGGGGTCGTTGCCGCCGCCCGTGGGGGATCCCGGGGCCGTGGCGGAGGCCGACGGGCTCGGGTCCTCCTCGTTGTCGGTGGGGATGGCGACGTGGATCTTGGCCGTGTCGTTGGCGGGGTTCTTGTCGAAGGCCGGGTGGATGTCGTAGACGGAGGTCGCCTTGACGGAACCGTCGGTGGTCCTGGTCCCCTTGGCGACGTCGAGCGTGAAGGCGTACGTGAGGGCCTGGCCGACCTCGATGATGTGGTCGTCGGGCGTGCAGACGTACGTGGGCCTGCCCGGCGTCCCCCCGGGCGCGTTCGGGCCGTCGATCCCGAACGGCTGGCAGTCCTTGGGGACCCGGCCGGCGGTCGTGCCCTTCGGTATCCGCACCATGAGCGCCGGCTGGTCGTCGCTCGTCCGGTTCTGGATCCAGCCGGGGCCGTCGTTGCGGAGCTGTACGAAGACGGACTGCTGACCGCCCGCGAGTGCCTCGGTGTCGTCGCCGACGGCGACGAGGTCGGCCGAACTGTCGGCGGTCAGGTCCAGCCGGCGATAGCTGTCGGTGAATCCCTCGCCCGGATCCGCACCCGTGGCCGAGGTGCCGTACTCGACCGCCTCCATCAGCGCCTTGGGCAGCGCCTTGAACCGCACGGGCGTCTCGACCGAGGCACCGGGCCCGATGACCAGGTCGAGCTCGCAGAGGGCCTGCCTGACCTGATCCGCGACGGTCGAATACGTGCAGCCCTTCACTTCCTCGGGGAAGTCGAGGCCGCGGGTCAGCCGCATCCGGAAGGTGACGCCGTCCGCGGCCGCGGTGCCGTTGTTGGTGATGACGACGTTCTTGTCGTACACCTCGCCGGGCTTGGGCGACGCGCTCGGCAGAGTCGATATCACCAGGGAGGGCTCGCCCGGATCGGCGTACGCCGGGGAGCCGGCGAACGCGGGGACGGCCGCCACGGCCGCGGCGGCGGCCACGAGGGCCGCCGACTTGCGAAGGTGCGAGGGGCGGAAGTGCTGGCGCACGGTTGGGTCTCCTCGTCGGAACAGATCAGGACTCCGACCGGAGGTTCCCCATCCGGTCACGTCCTGGACACCCGGGAGGCACCAAGGGTTGTACTGCCGTCGGCCGCCGAGTCCCGTGCGGTGCGGGATGCGGCGCCGCCGAAGGGGAGGAGGAGGCAGGACCTGTGCCTCGGCGGCCCATGTCTCGGCGAAGCCCGGCCAGGACGTACCGGCGCACCGGTACGTCCTGTCCTTGCCGGGCCGGCGGAAGCCGAGGCTCAGACGCTCAGACGGCACGCCATCGAGAACCTCCCGCACCACGTCCGTGACCGCACCTTCCGCGAGGACGACTCCAAGGTCCGCACCGGCCACCTGCCCCGCACCATGACCGGCTTGCGCGACCTCGGGATCAGCCTCTTCCGCCAGAACGGCGAGACCGACATCGCCGCCGCCCTCCGCCACACCAGCCGCGACCACCACCGCGCGCTGTCAGCCCTCAGCCTCACATGATCAACCCGGACAGATCGCGATCATGCAATGCCCCTGTATACGGCGGTCCCGGATCCAGACCGCTGTCCGCGATATGCACAGCTCGGGTTGACCGGGTGACGTGAAGTTGAATTCTTCGGTCATTCCCTCTCCTTGGAATAATGGAATCCGCCTCCACGGAGAGCCGAAAATCGCTCTTGTGGCATTTGCTTTCACTTCCGTAACGTGCGGTCCGGAAAAGCTGGGCATTACCGGACCAATAGAGGAGAGCTCGTGAAGTCTCGTTTACGGCTGTCGGCCACTCTCGCCGCCCTGTCGCTGACCGCCGCGGGTGCGGTCGGGCTGGCCGCTACGCCCGCAGCAGCGACGCCCGCCACCTGTCTCGGCGTCACGGGGAATCTCAACGAGTACGGCGCGCACCAGGTCGCCTGGCAATACGGGCCGTCCGAGTGTTTCGGCGTGGCACCTTCGGGGACCATTTGGCATACCTGGTCGGGCGCGGGCAGTTGGAAGGAGATGCCCGGCAATGGCAAAGCCCTTGGCTTCGTCGCCTTCTTCGAGACCTCTGCCGGCAAGGCCGTCCAGGTCGTGACGGAGACCGGAAACTACTATTGCAACTACGACGACTACGCCACCAATACATGGGGCGGTTGGTACGGTACGTCCACTGATCACTGCTGAACTGCGGCCAGGCCCGAACTCGATTGATCCCACTTCCCACCTCGAACCTCCCCGGAGCCAGGCCCGCTGCCCGAGGGGGAGCGGGCCGACGCCTGGCAACGCCTTCACTCCGATCGCCCGCTGCTACGAGCGTCACGGGCAGGTCATGGCGCGTTCTTCGACCTCGCCGGCACCCCCTCATCATTCGTAGCCCCGTCCGGCTCGCGTGCTCCACCCACCGGTGGCACGACCAACCCCGACACCGCCCATGAGGACCATGGAGTGGTGGGCTCGTACCGGTCTTGCAGGCTGTCCGCCTTCGGCGGGCGCTGAGTACCTACCTGGGGCACACGGACCCCGGCTTCACGCTCCGGGTCTACACGCACCTGCTGCCGAGCAGCGAAGGCGGGGCCCGGCGGGCCGTGGACAGCCTGTACGACGGCAGCGCTTCCGGGGCGGACGGCCCACAGACGGCCCAGGACCGGTGAGAACAGCCGCGGGGCCCACGGTCATCGACCGTGGGCCCCGCGTACTGCGTCACGAAAAGTGCCGCCGACCTGCGACTACAGCACCGGCAGGTTCTTCCGCAGCTCGAAGGCGGTGACCTCGGAGCGGTACTCCTCCCACTCCGCCTTCTTGTTGCGCAGGAAGAAGTCGAAGACGTGCTCGCCGAGGGTCTCGGCGACGAGTTCGCTGCGTTGCATGAGGGCCAGGGCCTCGCCGAGGTTCTGCGGGAGGGGCTCGATGCCCATCGCCCGGCGCTCGCCGTCGGAGAGGGCCCAGACGTCGTCGTCGGCGCCCGGAGGGAGCTCGTAGCCCTCCTCGATGCCCTTCAGGCCCGCGGCCAGGAGCAGCGCGTAAGCGAGGTACGGGTTCGCGCCCGAGTCGATCGAGCGGACCTCGACCCGCGCCGAGCCGGTCTTGCCGGGCTTGTACATCGGCACGCGGACGAGGGCGGAGCGGTTGTTGTGGCCCCAGCAGATGTACGAGGGGGCCTCGCCGCCGGCGCCCGCGGTTCGCTCCGAGCCGCCCCAGATGCGCTTGTAGGAGTTGACCCACTGGTTGGTGACGGCGGAGATCTCCGCGGCGTGCTTCAGGAGACCGGCGATGAAGGAGCGCCCGACCTTGGAGAGCTGGTACTCCGAGCCGGACTCGTAGAACGCGTTGCGGTCGCCCTCGAAGAGGGAGAGGTGGGTGTGCATGCCGCTGCCCGGGTACTCCGAGAACGGCTTCGGCATGAAGGTGGCCTGCACCCCCTGCTCCAGCGCGACCTGCTTCATGATCAGCCGGAAGGTCATGATGTTGTCGGCCGTGGAGAGCGCGTCGGCGTAGCGCAGGTCGATCTCCTGCTGGCCGGGGGCGCCCTCGTGGTGGCTGAACTCCACCGAGATGCCCATCGACTCCAGCATCGTGATGGCCTGGCGCCGGAAGTCCTGGCCGACGTTCTGCGGGGTGTGGTCGAAATAGCCGGAATTATCGGCCGGGGTGGGGCGCGAGCCGTCCAGCGGGCGGTTCTTCAGCAGGAAGAACTCGATCTCGGGGTGGGTGTAGAAGGTGAAGCCCAGGTCCGAGGTCTTGGCGAGGGCGCGCTTGAGGACATAGCGCGGGTCCGCGAAGGACGGGGAGCCGTCCGGCATGAGGATGTCGCAGAACATGCGGGCCGTGCCGGGGGCCTCGGCACGCCAGGGCAGCACCTGGAACGTGGACGGGTCCGGCTTCGCGATCATGTCCGATTCGTAGACACGGGCGAAGCCCTCGATGGCCGAGCCGTCGAAGCCGATGCCCTCGTCGAAGGCCTGTTCCAGCTCCGCCGGGGCCACGGCCACCGACTTCAGGAAGCCGAGTACGTCCGTGAACCACAGACGTACGAACCGGATGTCACGCTCCTCCAGCGTCCGGAGCACGAACTCCTGCTGCTTGTCCATCTTCCGCTTCCACCCATCCTTGCTGGTCAGGCCGCCTGCTCCCACGCCTCGAAGACGATCGGCGCACCTGAGCATCCCACCACAACACCATTTCATGCGCGTTGCGGACCATGATCGGCCGGGCGACCTCGGTCTGAACGCCTCGCGTACGGAAGGTGTCCTGCTCCGTCTCACATACTGCCTGCTCACCAGCGCACCCGTAAGGGCCGGCCGGTACTCACCCGTCACCCGAGTTTAAATTTGCATCTCAGATGCAAGTTTTATTAGTGTGCGGTTCATGCGGAGGGGCGCAACCAACCGCTCCCGCCCTGGCTTTGAGGAGTCCTGATGCTGTCCGAACAATCCGCCGCCACCGTCCGCGCGACCCTCCCCGTCGTCGGCGCCGCCATCGGCGAGATCACCGAGCGCTTCTACTCCGGGCTGTTCACCGCCCACCCCGAGCTGCTCCGTGACCTGTTCAACCGCGGCAACCAGGCAGCCGGCACCCAGCGTCAGGCCCTGGCGGGATCCATCGCCGCCTTCGCCACCCATCTGGTCGAGCACCCCGACGAGCGGCCCGACGCGATGCTGAGCCGCATCGCCCACAAGCACGCCTCCCTCGGCGTCGCGCCCGAGCAGTACGAGGTCGTGCACGAGCACCTCTTCGCCGCCATCGTCGAGGTGCTCGGCGACGCGGTCACCGCCGAGGTCGCCGCCGCCTGGGACGAGGTGTACTGGCTCATGGCGAACGCCCTGATCGCGATCGAGAAGCGGCTGTACGACGAGAACGCGGACGACGGCGCCCTGCACCCCTGGGTGGTCACCGAGCGCGTCGAGGAGACCGCCGACGTCGCCACCTTCCGGATCCGCCCGGCCGACGGCGCGGACCTGCCGGACTTCCGTGCGGGCCAGTACGTCTCCGTCGGTGTCGAACTCCCGGACGGCGCCCGCCAGATCCGTCAGTACAGCCTCTCCAGCGCGCCCGGCTCCCCGGTGCGCCAGATCAGCGTCAAGCGGGTGCGCGCGGACCAGACCACCGGGGCGGCGAGCCCCGAGGGCGAGGTCTCCAACCATCTGCACGCCCACATCCACGCGGGCAGCGTCCTCCAGGTCTCCGCGCCCTACGGCGACCTGGTCCTCGACGACACGGACGCCCCCCTCCTGCTCGCCTCCGCGGGCATCGGCGTCACCCCGATGATCGCCATGCTGGAGCAGCTGGCGATCGCCGGCCACAAGGCCCCCGTCACCGTCGTGCACGCCGACCGCTCCCCCGCCGAGCACGCGCTCTGCGCCGACCACGAGGCGTTCGCGGGCAAGCTCGCCGACGCGGAGACGCACTTCTGGTACGAGCAGGCCGAGCCGGGCCACCCCGCCGGGCGGACCGGTCTGGTCGACCTCTCCGGAGTGACCGTGCGGCCGGGCACGCACGCCTACCTGTGCGGTCCGCTGCCCTTCATGCGCGCGGTGCGCACCCAGCTCCTCGACAAGGGTGTGCCCGCCTCCGACATCCACTACGAGGTGTTCGGACCCGACCTCTGGCTGGCCCAGGGCTAGGACCAGCAGGCCTGTCCGGCGTCCGCGCGGACAGGTCGGCAAGCGGGCAGGCCGGCGCGCGGACACGGAGCGGGGCCCGGTGCACACACACCGGGCCCCGCTCCCTTTTCCCGGCCTTCGGCTTCCCGGTCCGCGCTTTCTCGGCCTTCGGCTCCCCGGTCCTCGGCTTCACGGTCCTCGGCCCCGGCGGGGCGACCCGCCGTACAGGCCTCAGGGCCTGCGGGAGATGCCCAGCAGTACGGGGCCGGTCGGCTCGGCGACGACATCGGCGATGGTCAGCGGGTCGAGAGAGGCGTAGAAGGCCTCCTGGGCCCGTCGCAGCGCCCCCCGCAGGCGGCACGCGGAGAGGAGCGGGCACGGAGTGTCGCCCTCGCACTCGACGACATCGCCCTCCCCCTCGAAGGAGCGCACGATCGCCCCGACCGACTCCCCACGCCCCTTCTCGGTCAGCGTGAGGCCGCCTCCCCTGCCGCGCCGGGCGTCGAGCAGCCCGAGGTGCTGGAGTTCGGCGACGACCTTGGCGGCGTGTGTGTACGGGACCCTCATGTCGGCCGCGACCTCACGCGTGGTGGGCGTCGAGTCGCCTGCGACGGACAGTCGCATCAGGACGCGAAGGGCCAGGTCGGTGGAGCGCAGCAACCGCATACAGACCAGGGTAGATAATGCGCATCTCCGGTTCCAAATTTTTTCCCGGTCCTGTGCGCTCCCCGCCGCCGGAACCAGTGGGATCCCGCCCGCCGACGCCGTCGGAACGCGCCCGGCCCCGTCGGCCGCTCCCGTCCGCCCCGCCCGTGTCCAACCCTTCTTCGGCCAATCCCGAGCACTCCGGGCCAATCCCGTGCCCTCCCTGCCGACGCCCCTCCCCACCCGTCTACGATCGGCTGACCCGACCGCCCCATCCCCATAAGGACTCACCATGGGTTCCGCCAAGAACACCAGCACCGGATCGCGCAAGGAGCGCATCGAGGAGCTGCGCCGTGCCGAGCGCGCCCGCGAGCGGCGCAACCGGTTCCTCGTGATCGCGGCCAGTACGGTCGTGGTCGTCGGTCTCGTCGCCGGTGCCGTCGTGCTCGTCCAGTCGCAGTCGGACGGCGCCAAGAAGGACACCGCGAGCGACTCGAAGCAGGCGTCGGGGCATTTCGTCACGGGCTCGGACGGGGTGAAGACCTGGAAGGGCACGCTGGCGCGCAACCACGTCACGAAGACCGTCACGTACCCGATGGAGCCGCCGGTCGGCGGTGACCACCTCCAGGTCTGGATGAACTGCAACGGCGACGTCTATCCCAAGGCCGTGAACAACATGAACGCCGTGCACTCCCTGGAGCACGGCGCGGTGTGGGTGACGTACAACAGCAAGGCGTCCGAGGCCGATGTGAAGGCGCTGGCGGCCAAGGTCAAGAAGACCCCGTACACGCTGATGAGCCCGGTCGAGGACCAGAAGGACCCGATCATGATGAGCGCCTGGGGCAAGCAGCGCGCGGTGACGGGCGCGAAGGACAAGAACGTCGACGCGTTCCTCGCGGAGTTCGTGCAGGGCAAGCAGACGCCCGAGCCGGGCGCGGCGTGCACCAACGGCCTGTCCCAGTGAGGCACATCGGGTGGATCGCGGGCGCCGCGGCGACCGTGCTCGTCGCGGCCGGGGCGATCACGTACGCGGTCGCCGACGGCGGCCGCTCCGGGACCTCAGGCGCCGGCGTGCCCACGGCCGGCTCCGCCGACGCGGGCTTCGCCCGGGACATGGCGGTCCACCATCAGCAGGCCGTCGAGATGTCGTACATCGTGCGCGACCGCACCAAGGACGTGGAGGTGCGGCGTCTCGCGTACGACATCGCGCAGACGCAGGCCAACCAGCGCGGCATGCTGCTCGGCTGGCTCGACCTGTGGGATCTGCCCAAGGTGTCCCCGGACGCGCCGATGACCTGGATGGGCATGGGTGACATGGCGTCCGGCAAGGACGGCTCGCTGATGCCCGGGATGGCCACCGACATCGAGATGAAGCGGCTCGGCACGCTCAACGGGAAGCAGGCCGAGGTCTTCTTCCTCCAGCTGATGACCGACCACCACAAGGGTGGTATCCACATGGCCGAGGGCTGTGTCGCCAAGTGCACCGTCGGCGTGGAGAAGCGGCTCGCGCAGGGCATGGTCGACGCCCAGCAGTCGGAGATCAAGATGATGGCCGACATGCTGAAGGAGCGCGGCGCGAAGGCGCGCGACTAGGTCTTGTCCGGCCGGCCATGCCGTGGGCGCGGGGGCGCGGGGTCCGGCGGGGCGTCCGCGGCGTTGTCGTCGGCCGTGGACGGCCCCGGTCGCGACGGGGTGACATTCGACACACCTGAGGCGGCTGCGCAGTCAGGATGCGTACAGGTTTGTCGAGTCAGCCTCACTGCATGACAACGACAAGCGAAGCACGCACGCGCAACGGGCGGCTCCTGCTGAACAAGGTTCCCGAGGTCACCATCTGGTTCTGGGTGATCAAGATCCTTTGCACGACGGTCGGTGAGAGCTTCGCCGACTGGATCAACATGAAGCTGGGCGTCGGTCTGGTCAACACGGCCTGGATCTTCACCGCGGTGTTCGTGGTGGTCCTGGTCGTCCAGCTGCGGTTGAAGCGATACGTCCCGTTCCCGTACTGGCTGACCGTGGTCGTCGTCAGCGTCACGGGCACGCTGTACACCGACATCCTGACCGATCAGCTCAACGTGCCGCTGTGGATCAGCTCCGCGGTGTTCTCGGTCCTGCTCGCCGTGGTCTTCGGTGTGTGGTGGCTGCGCGAGCGGACCCTCTCGATCCACTCGGTCACGACGCTGCCCCGTGAGTCGTTCTACTGGCTCACCGTGCTCGTCACCTTCGCGCTCGGCACCGCGACCGGCGACTGGACCCTGGAGCTCACCGGCTGGAGCCCGGCGGTCTCGGTCCTGCTGCCGCTCGGCCTCATCGCGGCGGTCACACTGCTGTGGAAGTTCGGCGCGAACCCGGTGCTGTCCTTCTGGCTCGCCTACATCCTGACCCGCCCGCTGGGCGCCAACATCGGCGACTGGCTGGCCTCCCCGAAGGTCGCCGCCGGCCCGGGCGAGCCGACCGGTCTCGCGCTTGGCACCTTCACCACCAGCCTGATCTTCCTCGGCCTGATCCTGGGGACCGTCGTCTACCTGACGATGACACGCTCCGACGTGACCGAGACCTACGAGGCCACGCACACCCCGCAGATCACCGCCGACCCGCGCAGGGAACGCGTCGCGATGGGGGGCTTCGGCCTCCTCGCCGTCGCCACCGCGGCCCTGCTGGTCTGGGCCCACGGCCAGCCGCACGTCGGCCCGGCGCCGGAGACCGACGCCACCTCCACGGTGCATCTCGCCCCTGGCCAGGCGGTGAAGAAGTTCCCGGCCACGAAGGTCGACGGGCTGAAGGCACTCACGTCGACCTCGCTCAAGGACGCGCGGTCGGGCAACGTGAAGGGGGCCCACGCGGCCGCCCAGTCGCTGCGTGACCTCTGGGATGCCGACCAGGCTTCGTTGCAGCCGCTGGACAACACCGGCTGGACGTTCCTCGACGCCCAGATGGACCTGGTCCTGAAGACCTTCGGCATCGACCACCCGAACGCGCCGATGTCGCCGGCCAAGCAGGAGGGTGCACTCAGCACGCTCCTCGCGGACCTGGGCTGACCCACCCGATCGGCGGCGGCTCCCCCGAGCCGCCGCCGACCACCCCCGCTCGCCCCTTCGCCGTACGGTCAGCCGCGCCAGTCCGTACCGCACTTCAGGGCGACGCCGGTCGGCACGAGCCGTTCCACCGAGCCGGGCCGGCCGTGGGTGACGGCGAGCTGGACCTGGTTCAGGTAGCCGATGGAGAGCTGGGTGTGGGCGGGCATGGCCGCCGGGTCGTAGACGAAGACGACGGTGCCGTCGCCGCGCCGCTCCCGCTCGACGACCTTGTCGACCCCCGCTCCCGAGCCGTGGCGGTCGACCTGTGTGTGGTCGTCCGGCCCCTTGCAGAACACCCCGGTCCTCACCAGGACGGGGAATCCCGCCGCTCGGAGCGCCTTCTGGAGTCCGGCCGGGTCCTTGAAGTACTGCTCCTTGGTCCAGGTCACCGCGACCTTGCCGTCCGACCGCTTGGCGACGGTGAACGCGACGGCCTCGGTGTTTCGGCCCGTGGGCGGAGCGGTGGACGGGTGGCCGTAGCCCGGCGCGCCGAGCGCGAGCCCCACGGCCGCCGTGGCGCCCACGGCCGCGACGGCCACCCGCCGGCGCCGGCGCCGGACCGCGCGGCCCTCGGCCACGATCCGCTCGACGGGCACCGCCATGGTGATGTCGTCGAGTGAGCCCCTCAGCGCGTCCAGGACGTCGATGTCGTCGTCGCTTCCGTTCATGATCCTGCCTCCGGTGTGTCGAGGGTGACGAGTTGGCCGCGGAGTGTCCCGACGGCCCGTGCCAGATGGGCGGTCACGGTTCCGGGAGCGATCCCGAGCGTCTTCGCCGTGGCCGCCGTGTCGAGGTCGAGGAAGACCCGCAGGGCGACGACCTCCCGCTGTCTGCGCGGCAGTTCGCGCAGCAGTGCCAGCAGCGCGGGGTCGAGTCCGGCGGCGCCGGACTCCACGGCCTCGGCCTCCCGGCCGTCGTGGTCGCCGAACGCGACCTCGCGGCGGCGCCGACGCCACCACGAGACACGGGTGTTGAGCGCGGTCCGGACGATCCACGCGCGGGGCGCGGGATGGCCGCGGACCCGGGGCCAGGCCGCCCAGGCCCTGGCGAACGCCTCGGCCACGAGATCCTCGGCCAGCTGACGGTCGCTCACCACGGCGAGGACCGCCCGCAGGCAGACGTCCCGCCCGCTCCGGTAGAAGTCTTCGAACTCCAGCTGCTTCACACCACTGACACGCCTCAGGGACTCGATCCGCTTACAGAATCCGGGGGCCCCTTTACATAGCCCGGATCGGGACAGAGGGAAAACCCTCGACTATGCGCGAGGGTGCACGTCAAACCGCCTCAAATGATCGTCAATTGCTTCCACTTGGTCTTTCCTTGGGTTTTTCATTCCCCTGGCATGAACGGTTCAGCGTCAGAGTGGCCCCCATCTGTGATCCATTCCTCACGCTCCGGCAGGACGTGAGCCTTTCGCGTGGATCACCGACCAACCACTACATGCGACGAACCGCATCGCAGGGGGTTCTATGAGATCCAACCGCGCCACCGCGCGCGCCGGAGTGAGTCTGGCGGCGACACTGCCTCTGCTCGCCGGTGCGCTGGCGCTCGGCATACCCGCGGCCCACGCCACGGACGGCCCGAGCCGGGACACTCTCGCGGGTACCCGGCCCGCGTGGGCGACCGCCAAGGCGGACAAGGGAGCGGCCTCCGACGGCTCCCAACTCTCGGCCCGGGTGTACCTCGCCGGCCGGGACGCCAAGGGTCTGGCGGCCTACGCCAGGTCCGTGTCCGACCCGCACTCGGCTTCGTACGGGAAATACCTCAGCGCCAAGAAGGCGCAGGCACGTTTCGGCGCCACCAAGGCCCAGGTCACCGCGGTGACCACCTGGCTGAAGTCTGCGGGCCTGAAGGTCACCGGAACGACGCAGCACTACGTCTCCGTCACCGGTGACGTGGCCGCCGCCGAGAAGGCGTTCGGCACTCAGCTGCACAACTACACCAAGGGCAAGAAGACTTACCGGGCGCCGTCGAAGACGGCTTCCGCGCCCGCCGCCCTGAACGGCGCCGTCCTGACCGTCACCGGCCTGGACAACGCTCCGCACAAGGCGACGCACGCCGATCAACTGCCGCCTCCGGACGCGGTGTTCAAGAACTCCGGGCCGTTCTCCTCGTACTACGGCTCGAACATCGCGAGCACCCTCCCGGACGCGTACGGATCGAAGATCCCGTACGCCGTCCAGGGCTACACCGGCAAGCAGCTGCGCGCGGCGTACGGAGCGGGCAAGCGCACCGGCAAGAACGTGCGCGTCGCCATCACGGACGCGTACGCCTCGCCGACCATCGCCTTCGACGCGGCCACCTACGCCGGCAAGCACGGCGACGCCGCGTACTCCAGCGGTCAGCTCCGTCAGGTGCTGCCCGCGGCGTACACGAAGACCGAGGAGTGCGGGGCGGCCGGCTGGTACGGCGAGGAGACCCTCGACGTCGAAGCCGTCCACGCCGTCGCGCCGGGCGCGAGCATCACCTACGTGGGTGCCGCCTCCTGCTACGACGACGACCTGCTCGCCTCGCTCAACAAGATCGTCGACGGGCACCTGGCCGACATCGTCTCCAACTCGTGGGGCGACATCGAGGCCAACCAGACCCCGGACCTGGCCGCCGCCTACGACCAGACCTTCCAGTTCGGCGCGGTCGAGGGCATCGGCTTCTACTTCTCCTCCGGCGACAACGGCGACGAGGTCGCCAACACCGGGACGAAGCAGGTCGACACCCCGGCCAACTCGGCGTGGGTGACGGCGGTCGGCGGTACCTCGCTGGCGGTCGGCAAGGGCGACAAGTACCAGTGGGAGACCGGCTGGGGCACCGAGAAGGCCACGCTGTCCACGGACGGCAAGAGCTGGACCGGGTTCCCGGGCGCGTTCACCTCGGGTGCCGGCGGTGGCACCAGCAAGACCGTGGCGGAGCCCTACTACCAGAAGGGCGTCGTCCCGAACGCGCTGGCCAAGGCCAACAACGCGGCGGGTAACCGGGTCGTCCCGGACATCGCGGCGATCGCCGACCCCAACACCGGTTTCAAGGTCGGCCAGACGCAGACCTTCCCGGACGGGACGGAGCAGTACAGCGAGTACCGCATCGGCGGCACCTCGCTCGCCGCTCCGGTGATCGCGGCCGTCCAGGCTCTCGCCCAGGAGGCGCACGGCGGCAAGGCGATCGGTTTCGCCAACCCGTCCATCTACGCCAAGGCCGGGTCGAAGGCGTACCACGACGTCACGGACAAGCCCACGGGCGCTTCCGGACTCGGCGTGGCGCGTGTCGACTTCGCGAACGGCTTCGACGCCTCGGGCGGTCAGCTCATCTCCGTCCGCACCCTCGGCGCGGACAGCTCCCTGAAGGCCGTGAAGGGCTACGACGACGTCACCGGTGTGGGTTCCCCCGCCCCGGGCTACGTCGAGTCGTTCAGCCGCCGCTGAACGACGATTCACGAACGATGCGCTCGCCTCTCCTGCGGAGGCGGGCGCATCGCGCGTTGCGGAAGGCCGTCCGCCACACCCCCCGGCCACCCCATCGCGTCGCTCTGACGATTACACTGGCCGGGTGTCTCCTCTGAACTTCCGGTCGCTCTATCAGCACGGCTTCGCACGCGTCGCCGCCTGCACGGGCCACACCGTCATCGCGGACCCGCCCGCCAACGCCGAGGCCGTCCTGCGCCAGGCACGCAGGTGCGCCGGGGAGGGTGTCGCCGTCGCCGTCTTCCCGGAGATGGGGCTGTGCGGCTACTCGATCGAGGACCTGCTGCTCCAGGACGCGCTGCTCGACCAGGTCGAGGAGGCGCTCCGTACGGTGGTGACGGGGTCGGCCGAGCTCCTGCCCGTCCTGGTCGTGGGAGCCCCGCTGCGCCACCGCAACCGGGTCTACAACTGCGCGGTGATCGTGCACCGGGGCCGGGTCCTCGGGGTCGTGCCCAAGTCGTACCCGCCGAACTACCGGGAGTTCTACGAACGCCGGCAGATCGCCGCGGGCGACGACGAGCGCGGCGGCACGATCAAGGTCGGCGGGGAGTCCGTGCCGTTCGGCGTGGACCTGCTGTTCGCCGCCGAGGACGTACCGGGTCTGGTGCTGCACGCGGAGATCTGCGAGGACATGTGGGTGCCGGTGCCGCCGAGCGCCGAGGCTGCCCTGGCGGGCGCCACCGTCCTCGCCAACCTCTCCGGCAGCCCGATCACCGTCGGCCGGGCCGAGGACCGCAAGCTGATGTCCCGCTCGGCGTCCTCGCGTTGCATCGCCGCGTACGTCTACGCGGCGGCGGGCCTCGGCGAGTCGACCACGGACCTGTCCTGGGACGGCCAGACCATGATCTACGAGAACGGGACGCTGCTGGCCGAGTCCGACCGCTTCCCGCTCGACGACCAGTTCGCCGTCGCGGACGTCGACCTCGACCTGCTGCGCCAGGAGCGGCTGCGCACCGGCAGTTTCGACGACAACCGGCGCACTCACGACGCCCGCACCGCCGACTTCCGGACGCTGTCGTTCAGCCTCGACCCGCCGGCCGGCGACCTGGGCCTGCGGCGCCGTATCGAGCGCTTCCCGTTCGTGCCCGCCGACCCCGACCGGCTGGCCCAGGACTGCTACGAGGCGTACAACATCCAGGTCGCGGGGCTCCAGCAGCGGCTCGCGGCGATCGGTGGCCCGAAGGTGGTCATCGGGGTGTCCGGCGGGCTCGACTCCACGCACGCGCTGATCGTCGCCGCCCGCGCGATGGACCGGGCGGGCCGGCCGCGCAGCGACATCCTCGCCTTCACCCTGCCGGGCTTCGCCACCAGCGACCACACCAAGGGCAACGCGCACGAGCTGATGCGCTCCCTCGGCGTCACCGCGGCCGAGCTGGACATCACGCCGACCGCCCGGCTGATGCTGAAGGAGATGGACCACCCCTTCGCCTCGGGCGAGCCCGTCTACGACGTCACGTTCGAGAACGTGCAGGCCGGACTGCGCACCGACTACCTGTTCCGGCTCGCCAACCAGCGTGACGGCATCGTGCTCGGGACCGGTGACCTCTCGGAGCTGGCGCTCGGCTGGTCCACGTACGGCGTGGGCGACCAGATGAGTCACTACAACGTCAACTCTGGGGTGCCGAAGACACTGATCCAGCATCTGATCCGCTGGGTCATCGCCAGCCGGCAGTTCGGCGAGGACACGAACCGGACCCTCGCCGCGATCCTCGACACGGAGATCAGCCCCGAGCTCGTACCGGGCGAGGAGATGCAGTCCACCGAGTCGAAGATCGGCCCGTACGCGCTGCACGACTTCACCCTGTTCCACGTGCTGCGCTACGGCTTCAGGCCCTCGAAGACCGCCTTCCTGGCCTGGCACGCCTGGCACGACCCGGACGCGGGTGCCTGGCCGCCGGGCTTCCCCGCGGCCGAGCGCGTCGCCTACGACCTGCCGGAGATCCGGCGCTGGCTGGAGGTGTTCTGCCGCCGCTTCTTCGGGTTCGCGCAGTTCAAGCGCTCGGCCATGCCGAACGGGCCGAAGGTCTCGGCCGGCGGTTCGCTCTCGCCGCGCGGCGACTGGCGTGCGCCGTCCGATGGTTCGGCCCGCGTCTGGCTGCGCGACCTGGCCCGCTTCGACCCGCCGGAGACCGAGGACTGACCGGTCGGAGGTACGGGACCCGCGACCGGCCGGGTCCGCGACACCCGGACGGGGCGTCACCGGTGTACGCGGGGCGTCACCGGTGCACGTGCTCCGGCGGCGCGGGCATGTGTGCGGCGACGAGGCGGCCGGAATTCGTGCCCAGGGCCGCCCGGCGGCGGTCGACTCCGTACGCCGTCGCCGCGACGGCCAGGCCGAGCACGGCCAGGGCGGCTCCGGCGAGCGCCGGGGACGTGGTGCCGAGGCCCGCCGCCAGGGCGAGCCCGCCGATCCAGGCGCCGCCCGCGTTGGCCAGGTTGAACGCGGCCTGATTGGCGGAGGAGGCGAGGGAGGGCGCGGCGGCGGCCTTCTCCATGACCATCAGCTGGAGGGGCGAGCCGGTGACGAAGGCGGCCGTACCGAGCAGCAGCACCGCGAGCGCCGCGCTCCACTGCGTACGCATCAGCAGCGGGAAGGCGGCCAGCACGACCACCAGCGAGGCCAGGCCGGCGAACAGGGTGCGGCTCATGGCGTGGTCCGCGAGCCGGCCGCCCAGCAGGTTGCCCGCCGTCGCGCCGACCCCGAACAGAGCCAGCAGCAGCGTGACACTGCCCTCGGAGTATCCGGCGGCGCCGGTCAGCATCGGCGCGATGTAGCTGTACGCGGCGAAGAGGGCCCCGAAGCCGGCGACCGTGGTGCCGAGGGCCAGCCAGACGGGCAGCGGGCGCAGGGCCGCGAGTTCGCCGCGCAGACCGCCGCCGGGGGTGGCTCCGGGGGTCCGCGGGATCAGCAGGAACAGCGAGGCGATGGCGGCCAGGCCGATCGCGCTCACCCCGAGGAAGGTGGCCCGCCAGCCCAGGTGCTGCCCCACCAGGGTGGCGACCGGGACACCGGCGATGTTCGCGACGGTCAGGCCGAGGAACATCAGCGACACGGAACGGGCCTTGCGCTCGGGCGCGACCAGGCCGGTGGCCACCACGGCCCCCACGCCGAAGAAGGCGCCGTGCGGCAGACCGCTGAGGAAGCGCGCGGCGAGCAGCCAGTGCTGGTCGGGGGCGAGCGCGGAGAGCGCGTTGCCCGCGACGAAGAGACCCATCAGGGCGATGAGGACGGTGCGGCGGGGCATCCGGGCGGTGGCCGCGGCGAGCAGCGGGGCCCCGATGACGACGCCGAGCGCGTAGGCGGAGACGAGGTGTCCGGCGGCCGGGATGGATATGCGCAGGTCGCCCGCGACCTCCGGCAGCAGGCCCATCATGGCGAACTCGGTGGTGCCGATGCCGAAGGCGCCCACGGCGAGGGCGAGCAGGGCCAGAGGCATGAGAAGCCTTTCGAAGAAACTGGGGCGAGCGGGGGTCCGTACCGGCTATTAAGTTTAGCCAGTGAACAAAGTCTGCCGGGCCCAGTATTCCAGGAGGTTGAAAGGCGATTCCGCGCGGGTCAAGACACCGTGGCGTACGCCTTGACGCGGGCCCCTGGCGGTCAGGAGGGCGTGGCGTCCGCATCGGCACGGGCGCGACCGGTCAGGACGCCGTGGCGCCCGTCTCGGCGCGGACGCGACCGGTCGCTCGGCGCGGACCCGACCTGTCAGGAGGACGTGGCGTCCGTATCGGCACGGGCGCGACCGGGTCAGGACACCGTGGTGTCCGTTCGTCGCGGACCCGGCCGCCAGGACGCCGTCGCGCCCGTCGCGGCGCGAACCCGGCCCGTCAGGACGCCGTGGCGTCCACCTTGACGCGGGCCGCGATCGGGAGGTGGTCGCTTCCGGTGGCCGGGAGGGTCCAGGAGGTCACCGGATCGATGCCCTTGACCATGATCTGGTCGATGCGGGCCATCGGGAACGAGGCCGGCCAGCTGAAGCCGAAGCCGCTGCCCACCGCGCCCTGCGTGGAACGCATCTGCGCGGTGACCGCGTTCAGCGCCCGGTCGTTCATCGTGCCGTTGAGGTCACCGAGCAGGACGACCTGCTTCAGGGGCTCGCCGGCGATCGCCTCGCCCAGCGCGTTCGCGCTCTTGTCGCGCTGCCGCGCCGTGAACCCGGCCTTCATCTTCACCCGCACCGAGGGCAGATGGGCCACGTACACCGCGACCCGGCCGGCCGGCGCCGTCACGGTCGCCCGCATGGCGCGCGTCCAGCCGAGCTTGATGTCCACCGGCCGGACGTCACCGAGCGGGTACTTGCTCCACAGCCCGACGGTTCCCTGCACCGAGTGGTACTTGTACGTCGACGCGAGCGCCTTCTCGTAGACCGGCACCGCCGAGGCGGTCAGCTCCTCGAGGGCGAGCACGTCGGCGCCCGAGGCGGCGACGTCCCGTGCGGTCCCGGACGGGTCCGGGTTGTCGGCGTTGACGTTGTGGGTGGCGACGGTCAGATCGCCGCCCGTTCCGGTCTTGTCGGTCAGCAGTCCGCCGAAGAGGTTCAGCCAGACTGCGCCGGTCAGCAGCACGGCGACCAGGGCACTGGCGGACTTGCGTACGAACGCGAGGACCAGCAGGACCGGGATGAACACGCCGAGCCACGGCAGGAACGTCTCGGTGAGACTGCCGAGGTTGCCGATCCGGTTCGGGATCCGCCCGTGCGTCAGCATCACCAGGGCGAGCAGCAGCGCGAGGGCGGCGAGGATCAGCCCGCGCCGCCAGATGCCGCGGTCCCCGCGCCAGCCGTCGAACAGGCGCCGGAGCCGGGACTCTCTGCGCTCCGGCCCCCGGCCGTCGCTGCCCGTCTCCGTCATATACGCCTGCTGCGCCATTCCGTCGCCTCACAAACTGCCGTGCGCACCGTCTGCCCCTCGGCTACGACCCTAGGGGATGTCCGGTGTCGTTCTCGCCGTCCGGGACGGCCGTACAGGCAAGGGGACGTACAACTTCGTGCCCGGAGTTCCGCATCCTGGCACGAGGTGCGGCCTCTGTGACGAAACGCGCACATTCACGCCGTCAGAAACTGTCCGTGTCACGGCCGGGCGGGACGCAGTCCCTCCAGCAGCGTGTCGACGATCCGTTCGGCGAGGCCCTCCGGGAGATCGGTGTCGGGGCGCATGACGGAGCGGACGAGCATGGGGCCGACGAACATGTCGTTGAGCAGCTCGATGTCGACGTCGTCGCGGAGTTCGCCGTTCTCCTGTCCGCGGCGCAGCACCTCGTAGCCCAGTTGGCGCCTGGGCACTATGACCGTGGCGTCGTACGCGGCCCACAGTTTGGGGCTGCTCTTCATCTGCGCGTAGACGTTGTGCAGGATCGCCGACGAGCGGTTGACGAGACCGCGGCGGCGCAGCGACTCCAGCAGGACGACGAGATCGTCGCGCATGGAGACGCCGGGGAGTTCGGGGTCGGCGGGCTCGGTGCCGCGCAGGACGTCGACGAAGAGTTCTTCCTTGCCGCTCCAGCGGCGGTAGATCGTCGCCTTGCCGACTCCGGCGGTGCGTGCCAGCCGCTCGATGGAGATGTCCGCGAGCGGGACACCGTCCTCCAGGAGCTTCATCACGCCCTCGACGATGGCACGTTCCACCGCCTCGCTGCGGGGACGTCCCCGGCCGGGGCACACCTGCCTGTCTCGGCTGTCCGCGAGGCTCACGTCGAACTCCGTTCCCATCGTTGACCAGGTGTCATTCTCCCCCGTTCACGGCGGTGGCGGGCACCCGGCGCGAAGTGCACCGCCGTGCGCGCCGTGCCTGACGTGCGCGACCTCGCGACGCGCGCCGCCGTGGGCACCCCGGTCGAGGGTGCCCACGGTCGTGCGCGCCGGTGTCAGTCCTGTCCGACGTCGGCCGTGACCAGCTCGGCCTCGTCCTTGCCCTCCCGCGGGGCCGCGGGACGGCCGGGCAGGAACAGCGCGACGACCACGGCGCCGATGACCGCGACACCCGCGCCGCACAGGGCGGTGACGTGCATCGCGTGCAGGAAGGCGTCGTTGGCCGGGGTGATGAGGGCCTTGCCCTGGGGGCCGAGCTTGGCGGCGACGCCGAGGGTGGCCTCGATGGACTCGCCCGCGGTGTGCCGCAGGGGGGCCGGGACGAGGGCGAGCTTGCCGTCGATGCCGTTGCGGTAGGCGGTGGAGAGCACCGAACCGAGGACGGCGATACCGAGCGCGCCGCCGACCTGGCGGAAGGTGTTGCTCAGCGCGGACGCGGAGCCGGCCTTCTCGCGCGGCAGCGCCTGCATGATGACGACGCTGGTCGGGGTCATGATGTGCGCCATGCCGGTGCCCATCAGGAAGAAGATGACCTCGAGGAGCCAGATCGGGGTGTCCGCCTCCAGCGTGGCGAACGCGGCCAGCGTCGCGGCGATGATCACCAGGCCGGCCGTGCAGGTGGCGCGGTTGCCGAAGCGGTCGACGACCAGCCGGGCACGCGGCGCGAAGATGATCTGGGCGACGGCCAGCGGGAGCATCAGCAGGCCGGTCTGGAGCGGCGAGTAGCCCCGCACGCTCTGGGTGTAGAAGACGGAGAAGAAGGTCACGCCCATGAGCGCGAAGAAGACCAGCGCGATGGCCGAGATCGCCGCCGAGAAGACCTTGTTCTTGAAGTACGTGACGTCGATGGACGGGTGGTCGCTGCGCTTCTCGAACACCACGAAGCCGATGAGGACGGCGAGCCCGGCGCCGATCGTCGCGAGGACCTGCGGGTCGGTGAAGTCGGCGAGCTGGCCGCCCTTGATGATGCCGTAGACGAGCAGGACGAGGCCGATGATCGACAGGACCACGCCGACCGGGTCCAGGCGGCCCGGGTTCGGGTCGCGCGAGTCGGGGACCAGCCAGATCATCAGGCCGATCGCGAGGATCACGATGGGCACGTTGATCAGGAAGACCGAGCCCCACCAGAAGTGGTCGAGGAGCACGCCGCCGGTGATCGGGCCGATCGCGATGGCGAGGCCGACGCCGCCGGCCCAGATGCCGATGGCCTTGGGCTGCTCGTCGCGCTCGAAGACGTTCATGAGAACGGCGAGGGTGGCGGGCATCACGAAGGCGGCGCCGAGACCCATGAGCGCACGGAACACGATGAGCTGGACGGGCGAGCCGGACTCGGCGGCCAGCGCGGAACCGACGCCGAAGACGGCGAGACCGGCGAGCAGCACCTTCTTGCGGCCGAGCCGGTCGCCGAGAAGGCCCGCGGTGAACAGGAGACCGGCGAAGACGAGGGTGTAGGCGTTGATGGCCCACTCCAGCTCACCCTGGGTGGCCCCGAGCCCGGTGGGCGCGGGGGTCGAGATCGTCTTGATCGCGACGTTCAGGATGGAGTTGTCGAGCACCACGATCAGCAGGCTGAGCATGAGCGCGCCGAGGATCGCCCAGCGGCGCCGGTGCACCGCCTCGGGCACTCGTCGGTCGAGCGGAGGAGCGGAAGTTGTCATGACACCACCCTAAAGGCGTTTCGATACGGAACCGTCTCGTATCGGAAAGCCTTTACGGAGAACTTACGAACGGACCTAGGCCTTTGGCCGGAGGCGGCCGAAGCGTGGCCGGAGGTGGCCGGCAATGGCCGGCGGCGGACGGCAGTGGTCGGAGGTGGCCTGCGCGTGGCGTGAACGACATCGGGTCCGGCGGGCCCGGTCTAGCCGCCCGTCGCGCGAGGTGCCACCATGGAGGTGATCCGGGGACGCCGTCAGGGTGCCTCGAGATGACATAAGGAGCCGTTGCGATGACGCAGCTTTCGGCTGCCCAGAAGCAGCCGTCGGAGGGTGTCCTCAAGGCCACCGGCAGCAAGGCGCTGTACGGGGGCAAGAGCACCCGCCGCATCACGGTGCGCGACATCACCGCCGCCAAGGAGCGCGGCGAGAAGTGGCCCATGCTCACCGCCTACGACGCGATGACCGCGTCCGTCTTCGACGAGGCCGGCATCCCGGTCATGCTCGTCGGCGACTCGGCCGGCAACTGCCACCTGGGCTACGAGACGACCGTCCCGGTGACCATGGACGAGATGACCATGCTGTCCGCCGCGGTCGTCCGGGGCACCAGCCGGGCCCTGATCGTCGCCGACCTGCCCTTCGGGTCCTACCAGGAAGGCCCGGTGCAGGCGCTGCGCTCGGCGACCCGCCTGGTCAAGGAGGCCGGGGTGGGCGCCGTGAAGCTGGAGGGCGGCGAGCGCTCGCACCGCCAGATCGAGCTGCTGGTCGAGTCCGGCATCCCGGTGATGGCGCACATCGGCCTGACCCCGCAGTCCGTGAACTCCATGGGCTACCGCGTCCAGGGCCGGGGCGAGGAGGCCGCGCACCAACTGCTGCGGGACGCCAAGGCCGTCCAGGACGCGGGCGCCTTCGCCGTCGTCCTCGAACTGGTCCCGGCCGAGCTCGCCGCCGAGGTCACCCGCACCCTGCACATCCCGACCGTGGGCATCGGCGCGGGCGCCGAGACCGACGCGCAGGTCCTGGTGTGGACCGACATGCTCGGCCTGACGGGCGGCAAGGTGCCGAAGTTCGTCAAGCAGTACGCGGACCTGCGCCAGGTCATGGGCGACGCGGCGAAGGCGTTCGCCGAGGACGTCGTCGGCGGGACGTTCCCGCTGGAGGAGCACTCCGTCCACTGAGCCACTGCGGCACCACGGACAACCCGTCGATCTTCCCCCGTCGGCGGGTTGTCGCCGTTCGGCGCGCACTGTCGGCGAGTTGACTCCTCATCGCCTTCGCGTCCTGTCGGCGGATTGCCTTCTCGCCGCATTCGCGTGCTGTCGGCGGGTTGGCGGCTCGCCGATTTCGCGTGCTGTCGGCCGACTGTCGGCGACCTATCGGTGACAGTCGGGTTCTGTAGGCGGCCTGTCGGTCGTTTGTCGGTGGCGGCTGGCACCTTGATGGACATGACGCGAATCGACAACACGCCCCGGCAAGCTGCGACCGGCCGCAGCGCCGTATCCGTACGGGGGCTGGTCAAGCACTACGGCGAGACCAAGGCGCTGGACGGGGTCGACCTGGATGTGCGCGAGGGCACCGTCCTCGGAGTCCTCGGCCCCAACGGCGCCGGCAAGACCACCCTCGTCCGCTGCCTGTCCACCCTCATCACCCCCGACGCCGGGACGGCCACCGTCGCCGGCTTCGACGTACTGAAGCAGCCCCGGCAGCTGCGCCGGGTGATAGGCCTCACCGGCCAGTACGCCTCGGTCGACGAGAAGCTCCCCGGCTGGGAGAACCTCTACATGATCGGGCGGCTGCTCGACCTGCCCCGCAAGGAGGCCCGCCGGCGGGCCGACGAACTCCTGGAGCGCTTCTCCCTCACCGAGGCCGCCAAGCGCCCGACGTCGACGTACTCCGGCGGTATGCGCCGCCGGCTCGACCTCGCCGCCTCGATGATCGGCAGCCCGGCCGTGCTGTACCTGGACGAGCCGACGACCGGCCTCGACCCGCGCACCCGCAACGAGGTGTGGCAGGAGGTCAAGCGCATGGTCGCCGACGGCGTCACCGTGCTGCTCACCACCCAGTACATGGAGGAGGCCGAGCAACTGGCCTCCGAGCTGACGGTCATCGACCGCGGCAAGGTCATCGCCGGCGGCCGGATCGACGAGCTGAAGGCGCGCGTCGGCGGCCGGACACTGCGGATCCGCCCGCTTGACCCCCTGCAACTGCGCCCGCTGGCCGCCATGTTCGACGACCTGGGGCTCACCGGTCTCTCCACGACGACCGTGGACAGCGAGACCGACAGCGTGCTGGTCCCGATCCTCAGCGACGAGCAGCTCACCGCCGTGGTCGGCGCGGTCACCGCGCGCGGCATCACGATCGCTTCCATCAACACCGAACTGCCCAGCCTGGACGAGGTGTTCCTCTCCCTCACCGGCCACAAGGCCAGTGCCCCGCAGGACGAGAACCCCGCCCGCGCCTACGAGGAGGTCTCCGCATGAGCGCCACCACCGTCGAAGCCCCCCTCGTCATAGAGGCCGACGCCCGTATCTCGCCCCGCGCGCACGCCCGCCACATCGGCGCCCTGATCCGCCGCAATCTGCTGTGGATCCGCCAGGACCCCGAGTCGATGTTCGACGCCGTCCTGATGCCGATCATCTTCACCCTGCTGTTCGTGTACGTCTTCGGCGGCTCCATCGGCCAGTCGCTGGGCGGCGGCCAGGACCAGTACGTCCAGTACGTGATCCCCGGCCTGATGGCGATGACGACCATGAACATGGCCACAGCCGTCGGTACCGGCTTCAACGAGGACTTCCACAAGGGGGTGATGGACCGCTTCCGCACCCTGCCGATCGGCCGGGGCTCCGTGCTCTTCGCCAAGATCGTGGTGGAGCTGATGCGCATGCTCGTCGCCACCACGATCCTCATGATCGTGGGAGTCCTGGT
Organism: Streptomyces sp. NPDC005281; assembly: GCF_040607495.1. Taxonomy (NCBI): domain Bacteria; kingdom Bacillati; phylum Actinomycetota; class Actinomycetes; order Kitasatosporales; family Streptomycetaceae; genus Streptomyces; species Streptomyces sp. NPDC005281. The sequence continues at coordinate 156,032 of NZ_JBEXGX010000009.1, forward strand.
GGGCTTCGACATCACGAACTGGCCGGGCCTGTTCGCCTCCGTGGGGCTCGCCGCCCTCTTCGCCTCGGCCCTGATGTGGATCTTCCTGGTCCTCGGCGTGACGATGAAGAACGCCCAGTCCGTCCAGGCGATGGGCTTCCTGGTGCTGTTCCCCCTCCAGTTCGGCTCGTCGATCTTCACGCCGCCCTCGACCATGCCCGGCTGGCTCCAGACCTTCACCGACTACAACCCGCTGTCCAACCTCGCGGACACCGCCCGCGGCCTGATGGTGGGCGGCCCGGTCGCCCACGACCTGTGGCTGACCCTCGGCTGGACCGCGGCCCTCACGCTGGTCATGGCGCCCATCGCCATCCACAAGTTCCGCACCAAGAGCTGACGTCCGACGCACGGACCCGGCCCCGCTCACCGGGGCCGGGGCGCGCCGGTTCGCGTCCGCGCCTCAGATGAGGGCGGTGGCCTCCTCCAGGGAGAGGCCGCCGCCCTCCGCGTATGCCGCCTCGTACGCCGCGTCGCCGAGCAGGGCCCGCGCGCCCGTCTCGGCCTGCTCGCGCACCTCCACCTCCATGGGACCGGGGAAGTGCCCCGGCGGCAGCAGGCTGTCCGCGGCGCCGAGGAGCCGCGCCGCGTCCCCGGCCCGGCCGCCGCCGTCCAGACCGCCCAGAGCGATGGCTGCCGTGGTCAGATGCGCGGAGGGCATGTGCGGAGCGATCATCCGCGACAACTGGTCGCCGGACCGTTCCAGAGCCACGCGCACCTTGTCCAGGGCGCTTTCGCTCTGCCCGTCGATCGCGTCCAGCCAGGCTTCGACACCGAGCATGAACCCGTCGAACAGGACGAAGGAGCCGGCCCCGAAGTCCTGGCGGAGCAGCCGTATCTGGTCGCGCGCCTCGGCGGTCCGGCCCTTGCGGCCGAGCCAGATCGCGAGGAAGAGGTGGGCCGCCGGCACGGCCTCGTTGTGGGCGCCGTGCCCGGTCGCGAGGACTTCGCGGATCATCCGCTCGCCGCGCTCGGGTTCCCCCAGCTCCATGTACATACTGCCGAGCCGGACGTTGAGCACCGCCGTCTGGGCACGCGCGCCCAGCAGCTCGGCGTACTCCGCCGCCTCCGCGTAGTCCGCGGCGGCGGCCCGGAAGTCACCCTTGCGCTCATGGGCCTCGCCGCGCGCGGAGAGCGACTCGGCGGCGCCCCAGGCGTCACCGATGCGTCCGAAGAGTTCCAGCGCCTCGTCGGCGTCCACGGTGGCGTCGCCCGCCATGTCGGCCCGGTTGGCGAGGATGTTGGCGCGCATCTGGAGGGCGGTGGCCAGCTCCCAGTCGTAGCCGAGTTCGCGGCAGGTGCTCACCGTCTTGTTGATCACCTCGTTGAACCGCTCCATCGGGCCGGTGAGCAGGACGGCGTAGAACCAGAGGTAGCCGGGGGTGCGGCAGGTCTGCGGCATGCCGGGCTCGTAGGTCGCGCCGATGACGCGCAGCTTCTCCTGGGCCTCCGGGGTCTGCCAGGCGCCCATGTCCATGTCCATATAGGCGAGATGGACGAGGTGGACTCCTCGCCGGGCCTCTTCGAGGACCTCCTCGCGCATCGGCGGCGGGAAGTCCGTGCAGCGTTCGTACAGCGCGACGGCCGGCCGTACCGGCGGGGCGAAGGGGTCCGGGCCGAGGCCCATCACCTCCAGGGACCAGGCACGGGCGTCGACGCGCTGGTCGCGGATCTGCCAGTACCAGGTCAGCGAGAGGACCATGCACAGCGCCTCCTGCTCGTCGCGTCCGGTGACGGCGTGCCGCAGGGCGGTGCGCAGGTTCTCGTACTCGCGCTCGATGAGGTCGATCGCGGAGCGCTGCCGGGGTCCGCGCAGCAACGGGTCGGTGGTGCGGGCGAGTTCGCGGTAGTACGTGAGGTGGGCCCGCTCGGTGGCCTCGCGGGCGCCGGACTCGTCGAGGCGTTCGCCCGCGTACTCGGCGACGGTCTCCAGCAGGCGGTAGCGCATCTGGGTGTCCCCTTGGCCCGAAGGGGCCGCGACGACAAGGGACTTGTCGACGAGCGAGCCGAGGACGTCCAGCGCGGCCGGACCGCAGACGGCCTCGGCGGCGGCGAGGTCGCAGCCGCCCGCGAACACCGACAGCCGCCCCAGGGTGTCCCGTTCGGCCTCGTCGAGCAGGTCCCAGGACCAGTCGACGACGGCGCGCAGGGTCTGCTGCCGGGGCAGCACGGTGCGGCTGCCCGAGGTCAGCAGCCGGAAACGGTCGTCGAGCCGGTCGGCGATCTGGCGCGAGGTGAGCATCCGCAGCCGGGCGGCGGCGAGTTCGATGGCGAGCGGGAGGCCGTCGAGACGCCGGCAGATCTCCGCCGCCGCCTCGGGGTCGTCCTCGACGCGGAAGCCGGGCCGGGCGGCCGCTCCCCGGTCGGCGAGCAGCCGCAGCGCGACGGGCTCCGGCAGCGGGTCCACCGGGCGCAGCAACTCCCCAGGTACGCCGAGGGGTTCGCGACTGGTGGCGAGCACGGTCACACCGGGGCAGCGTTCCAGCAGTGCCTCGGCGAGATGCGCGGCGGCGTCGACGACGTGTTCGCAGTTGTCGAGGACGATCAGCATCCGGCGCTTGGCGCAGTGTTCGGTGAGCCGGGTGAGCGGGTCGTCGTGCCGGTCGGCCACGGCGCGCATCTCCTCGGCGCCGGCTCCGCGCAGTACGGTCTCGCGGGCACCGACGGCGGTCAGCACGGCCTCGGGCACGGCCTTCGGGTCGTCCACCGGGGCCAGTTCCGCCAGCCACACCCCGTCCCGCGGGGCGGGGGCCAGTGCCTCGGCCGCCTCCTGCGACAGCCGTGTCTTGCCCGCCCCGCCGGGCCCGAGCAGGGTCACGAGCCGTGCCGCCGCGAGATCCCCCCGGATGGCATCGATGTCTTTCTCCCGTCCCACGAAGGACGTGAGCCGGGCGCGGAGGTTGCCGGGTGCCGGGGGCGCGGGCCGGGTGCCCCCGGCCGCCGCGAGGCCGTTGTCGGCACCCGCGGAGCGGGGTTCCGGGCCTCGGACCCGAGCCCCGCCGCCCTCGGCCGGGCGAAGCAACTCCCCGTGCAGGGCACGCAGTTCGGCGCCCGGGTCGGAGCCCAGGCGATCGGCCAGCAGCCGTCGTACGTCCTCGTACGCGGCCAGGGCCTCCGCCGTACGGCCCGCGTCACGCAACGCGCGCAGACGCAGTGCCTGGAGGGGCTCGTCCAGGGGGTGGGCATCGCACAGGGCGGTCAGTTCGGGGAGGGCCGACTCGGCCTGGCCGAGGGCCAGGGCCGCGGTGAGACGGGCGCACCGCGCGTGCAGGCGGCGGGTCTCCCAGTGGGCCGCCTCGGCGGTGCGGTCGGGGAGGTCCGCGAGCGCGGGGCCGCTCCACAGGGCGAGGGCGTCGTCGAGGATGACGGCGGCCTTGGCGGGGTCCCCGTCGGCGACGGCTCGGGTACCTTCACCGGCGAGCCGCTCGAAGCGATGCAGGTCCACGTCGTCGGGCGCGGCCTCGAGCCGGTATCCGCCTTCCGCCGAGGCGACGGCATCCGCGCCGACGGCCCGGCGCAGCCGCCCGACCAGCGCCTGGAGCGCGCCGGGCGCGTCCGCGGGCGGGTCGCCGTCCCACACCTCGTCGACCAGGACGGCAGCGGAGACGGTCCGCCCTGGCCGCAGCGCGAGGACGGTCAGCAGGGCACGCAGCCGCGCCCCGCCGACCGGGACGGGCGTGCCGTCGGGGCGGAGTGCCTGGGTGGTGCCGAGGATGCGGTAGCGCACGGGGTCCATTGTCTCCGGTGACGTCAGGTGCGGGGGCCGGGTACGTCGAGTTCGGCGACGACTCCGGCGCAGCCCCTGCCGAACCATCTGGGGCAGCGGTCCACGGCCTCCAGCGACCGCGACGCGGGCGCCGGCACCAAGGCGTGCGGGCCGGGCCCGGTCACCGTGAGGTCCTGGTGCACCAGGTGGATACTACGGACCGTGCCGGTCGTCCCGGGCCACCGGGCGCCGTGCCGTTCGACGGTGAGCAGCCCGGTTCTGCCGGCCCGTCGGCCGGATCCCGTCCCGGCCCCGTCGCGGTCGTCGGCGCGACCTTGCCGACCCCCGCCTCTGCTCTTGTTCTTGCCCTTACCCCTGCCCCTGCCCTTGCCTTCGCTCTCGTCCCCGTCGCCGCCGGGCACAACCGCCGACAGGCCGTCGTCCGCGCGCAGCACCGGGATCACGGCACCGTCGTCGTGGACGTGCTCCACCGTCGCCGCGATCTCACTGAGCTCGCGCGACCAGCCGCCGCCCAGCACGTCGTCCGCGTCGCCGAGCAGCAGCGGCCAGTTCACCTCGTCCCCCACCGAGAAGGGGGTACCACAGCACTCCATCTGCCAGTCCGCGTAGAACACCCACCATCGCCCCATCCCCCCAGCCTCCCCGGAACCAATGGCCGATGGCGAGACGTTTTCGGCATGGGCCCGGTACGGTCGGGCAGGCCCAAGCACACAAACGTCGGCCCAGCCAGTCCAGGGAGCCCCATGACCACCGCCGCGACCCGCCGCAGCGACCGGAGGATCAGCCCTGTCTTCGTGGGCATCGTGGCCGTGACGGGGGTGACCGGCTGGGCGACGTGGACCGGCTTCGCCGAGCAGCCCGGCATGGCCGTGTTCCTCTTCGTGACGGCCGCCTGGGTCGTCTCGCTCTGCCTCCACGAGTACGCGCACGCCCGCACCGCGTTGCACAGCGGCGACATCTCGATCGGTGCCAAGGGCTATCTGACCCTGAACCCTCTGAAGTACACGCACGCCCTGCTGAGCATCGTGCTGCCGGTGCTGTTCGTGATCATGGGTGGGATCGGTCTGCCGGGTGGTGCGGTCTTCATCGAGCGGAGCCGTATCCACGGGCGCTGGAAGCACAGCCTGATCTCGGCGGCGGGCCCGCTGACGAACGTGCTGTTCGCCGTCGTGTGCACGGCGCCGTTCTGGCTGCACGCCCTGGACGGCGTCCCGGCCGCCTTCAGGTACGCGCTGGCGTTCCTCGCGCTGCTCCAGGTCACTGCCGCGATCCTGAACTTCCTGCCGGTCCCGGGCCTGGACGGCTACGGCGTGATCGAGCCCTGGCTGTCGTACGGCGTACGGCGTCAGGTCGAGCCCTTCGCGCCGTTCGGACTGCTCGCGGTGTTCGGTCTGCTGTGGATCCCCTCGGTGAACCGGGAGTTCTTCCACCTGATCGACACGCTCCTGGGCGGGCTGGGCATCGACGGCCGGGACACCGACTGCGGACAGTGGCTCTACCGCTTCTGGGAAGCGAACAGCGACATCTGCCTCAAGTCCTGACCGGGCGGGGACGGGGCCCGGCGTTCCGGCCGGCCCCCGGGCCACCGGCCGCCGGCTGCGTTCCGGCCCCTGGGCGCCTGCCCGCCCGCTACGCCCGGCCCCGCCGCGCGTAGTACCAGGTCATGTTCGACGACAGGCCCGCGAGCAGTACCCACACGATGCCCAGCCAGCTGCCCTGGACGAACGAGACGACGGCCGCGGCCACGGACAGGACACAGACGACGAGGGCGTAGAGGGCGAGGCGGGGCATGGGGTCGGCTCCTGTCGGGGGGACACTGCTTTCGACCAGTGTCCCCCACGCCGCCTATACGTCCGTCACCCGCAGGCCGGCGTGTGCCTTGTAGCGGCGGTTCACCGAGATCAGGTTGGCGACCAGTGCCTCGACCTGGTGGGCGTTGCGCAGCCGGCCGGAGAAGACGCCCCGCATACCGGGGATGCGGCCCGCGAGGGCCTGGACGATCTCGACGTCGGCCCGCTCCTCGCCGAGGACCATCACGTCGGTGTCGATCTCCTCGATCTCCGGGTCCGCGAGGAGCACGGCGGAGAGGTGGTGGAAGGCCGCGGTGACCCGGGAATCGGGCAGCAGGGCGGCGGCCTGTTCGGCGGCGCTGCCCTCCTCGGGCTTCAGCGCGTAGGCGCCCTGCTTGTCGAAGCCGAGCGGGTTGACGCAGTCGACGACGAGCTTCCCGGTCAGTTCCTCGCGCAGCGATTCGAGCGTCTTGCCGTGGCCCTCCCACGGTACGGCGACGATCACGATGTCACTGCGCCGCGCGGTCTCCGCGTTGTCGGCGCCCTCCACACCGTTGCCGAGTTCCTCGGCCGCGCTGTGCGCGCGGTCGGCGGCACGGGAGCCGATGATCACCTTCTGTCCCGCCCTGGCGAGACGGTAGGCGAGGCCCTTGCCCTGCGGACCGGTGCCGCCGAGCACGCCGACGACGAGCCCGGACACGTCGGGCAGGTCCCAGGGATCCTTGGCGGGGGCCTTCTGTGCACTGTCAGTAGAGGTCATGGGCCGACTGTACGTGCGCGGGTCGTGGCGGGCGCCCGAGGCGGCCGGGCACCCGGGGTGAGGACGGTCACCCGAGCGCGGCCACCGGGACGCGCCGGAAGGTGATCGTCTCGTACGCGCCGAAGTCGCCCGTCTCGTAGAGGAGTCCGACGGTCGTGGTGTCGACGCGTACGAGATCGGAGTACGCGGCGGGCAGTCCGTCGACGGTGTGCGCGGAGCGCCAGGTGGTGCCGCCGTCGGCCGAGGCACGGACCGTCATCAGGGCGCGGAAGTCCGGGTCCGCGGGTCCGGAGAACAGCAGGAGGTCCGGGTCGCGGAGCTGGAGCAGGCTGCCCTGGACGACCGGTGTGACCAGGCCGGCCTGCGGGCGGAACGGCTTGACCAGGGTCCTGCCGCCGTCGAGGGAGTGGGCGTCGGCGCGGTTGCCGGGCGACGGGGAGTCGTTGCGGGTGTTGAAGTAGACGCGGCCGTCGGGGAGTTCGGCGGCGGTGGTCTCGTTCACGTTGACGTAGCCGTTGGTGTTCTCGTCGAGGTAGCCGAGGTACCAGGTCGTGCCGCGGTCGTCGCTGAGCAGACAGTGGCCGCTGTTGTACTTCGCCTCGGTGCCGTTGTCGGTGCCGGTGGGCGGCACGGTGTGGTTGCCGGGGACCACCACCCGGCCGGAGCCGAGCTGGAGGGCGTGCCCCGGTGTCGTGGCGTACCAGCGCCAGCCCGCCTTCTTGACCTGTGCGGTGATCTCCTTGGGAGCCGCCCAGGTGAGTCCGTCGTCGTCGCTGTGCTGCACCCATACGCGGCGCCCGTCGGCCGCCTTCACCCTGCCGCGCAGCAGGGCGTCCTCGGAGGCTCCGGCGGCGCTGCGGACGTGGACGAGCAGGACGCGGCCGGTGTCGAGGGTGACGGGGGCGGGGTTGCCCGCGAGGTTGGTCCCGTTCTTCGCCACCGCCCGGAGCGGGCCCCAGGTCCGGCCGCCGTCCGTGGACCGTTTGAGCACGATGTCGATGTGCCCGTGGTCGTTCGCGGAGCCGACCCGGCCCTCGCAGAAGGCCAGCAGTGTGCCGGCGCGGGTGGCGACGACGGCGGGGATCCGGAAGCTGGCGTAGCCCTCGCGCCCGGCACGGAAGGGAACGCTCACCCCCGCGTCCGTTCCAGCGCCCGTCCCGGCGCCCGTCGTCCCGTCCGTGCCGGTGCCGGTCGCTGCGCTCGACTGTGTCATGGCCGGGCTCCCTGCCGCGTTCGCTCGTGGGGTCGGTGGTGCGGACTTCTGCCCAACTTGGGCGAATTCGTGGTGAACTCCGGGTCACGAGTGGCTCGTTGCGGCAGGATGCGGCCATGGATGCCGTACGGGTCGCATTGCTGCGCGAAGTGCTTGCCGGGACCGAATGGCTGGGTGCGACACGGCGGTTCGGGGGAACGCTGCGGGGGTCCGTGGTGTCGCACGGCGGCGGGTTGCTGCTGGTCGGTTCCGAGGCGTACGAGCCCTGGCACCTCGCGGCACACCTCGTGGACGAGGCCGCCTGGTCGGGCACGCCGGAGCTGTCGCCGACGCTGGTGCGGCACGGGGCGCGGGAGTCGGATCCGGTTCACCTGGCGGTGGGCCTCGGCCGGATCGAGGCGGCCAGGCGCGGGGAGACCCTGCTCGTGGTGGCGCCGGAAGCGCCCGGGGACGCGCTGCTGGAGCGGGTGCACGACGCCCGGCGGGCGGGGGCGACGGTACTGGCCCTGTCCCGCGGGGAGGGCGAGCTGCCGGCGCTGGCCCACGAGTCGCTCGCGGTGCCGCCGGACCCCGAGCTGGACCTGGACACCGTGCAGCATCTGGTCAGCGCGGCGGCCGGGGAGAACGCGCTGCCCTCACCCCGGGGCCGCCACCGCTTCCGCGACCGCCTCTCCCGCCTCGCGGACCGGCTGACGGCCCCGCCGTCGTACCGGTGGTAGCGAGTGCGGCCCGCGCCGTGCCCCGCCCGGCGTCTCAGTCGTCCTCGGTGCCCGGCGCCTTGCCCGACGCGTCGTGCCACTTCGGGTCCGTCTCCCATTCGAGGTTCCGCTCCCGCGCGAGATCCATCGCGTGCGTGGCCTCCTCACGGGTGGCGTACGGGCCGAAGCGGTCCTTGCCGGGACAGTCGGGGCCCTCCTCGACCTTCTTGTGCTCCAGGCAGTAGTACCACTCGCCCGGCTTACCGACCGTCCGCTTCTTGAACAGGGCCATCACCAGCTCCTTTCGCCAGGGACATGTTCCCCCATGCCCGCTGGTTAGACTCGCTGCCATGTCTGGCCAGTCGCTGCTCGTACCAGGGGAGCTTTCTCCCACCCGTCCCGTGCCGGGAAACATCCGGCGTCCCGAGTACGTCGGAAAGCCCGCCCCCACGCCGTACACCGGACCGGAGGTGCAGACGCCCGAGACCATCGAGGCGATGCGGATCGCCGGGCGGATCGCCGCTCGGGCGATGGCCGAGGCCGCGAAGCTCATCGCGCCGGGCGTGACGACGGACGAGCTGGACCGGGTGGCGCACGCGTACATGTGCGACCACGGCGCCTATCCGTCGACCCTCGGCTACCGCGGCTTCCCCAAGTCGCTGTGCACCTCGGTCAACGAGGTCATCTGCCACGGCATCCCCGACTCCACGGTGCTGCGCGACGGCGACATCGTGAACCTCGACGTGACGGCGTACATCGGCGGCGTGCACGGCGACAACAACGCGACCTACCTGGTCGGCGACGTCGACGAGGAGTCGAGGCTCCTCGTGGAGCGGACCCGCGAGTCGCTCGAGCGCGCGATCAAGGCGGTCAGGCCGGGACGCCAGATCAACATCATCGGGCGCGTGATCGAGTCGTACGCCAAGCGCTTCGGGTACGGGGTGGTCCGTGACTTCACCGGGCACGGGATCAACTCCTCGTTCCACTCCGGGCTGATCGTCCCGCACTACGACAACCCGCACGCGACCACCCTGATCCAGCCCGGGATGACCTTCACCATCGAGCCCATGCTCACGCTCGGCACCCACGACTACGACATGTGGGACGACGGGTGGACCGTCGTGACGAAGGACCGCAAGCGCACGGCCCAGTTCGAGCACACCCTCGTCGTCACCGGGAGCGGCGCGGAGATCCTCACCCTGCCGTAGCCGCCGGGAGTCCGCGCACCCATCGAACCCGCCCTGTCCACAGGGCGGGTTCTCTCATGTGGACGCGGACGGTGATCGGGGTACGGTTTTACCGACAGGGCGTCGGGAAGACTATTGACTTAGGTAAGCCTAACCATAGAAGATTCGACTGATCCAGCAACGGCCAGCACCCTTCCCCACCGGCTCCGGAGGCCTCATGAACGCGTCGGACACGTCGAGCACGACGAGCGGCACGCCGGGCACCACCGGCCCGGCGGTCGTCCCCTTCTCGACGCTCATCCGCACCGCGTCGCACGAACAGCACACCGAGGCGGAGACCTCGACGTTCATGAGCGACCTGCTCGGCGGCCGGCTCGGCGTCGAGGCGTACGCGCGCTACACCGAGCAGCTGTGGTTCGTGTACGAGGCGCTGGAGGCGGAGACCGGACGGCTGGCCGCCGATCCGGTGGCCGGGCCGTTCCTGCGGCCCGAGCTGCTGCGCCGCACCGCGCTGGAGCGCGACCTCACCCATCTCCGCGGCCCCGACTGGCGTGCCACGCTCACCGCGCTGCCCGCGACCCGCGCGTACGCGGACCGGGTCTCGGAGTGCGCCCGCGAGTGGCCGGGAGGCTATGTCGCCCACCACTACACGCGCTATCTGGGCGACCTCTCCGGCGGCCAGATCATCCGCGGCAGGGCGGAGCAGACCTGGGGCTTCAGCCGCAAGGGCGACGGCGTCCGCTTCTACGTCTTCGAGGACGTCTCCAACCCGGCCGCGTTCAAGCGGAGCTATCGCGAACTGCTGGACGGGGTCCGGGCCGACGATCTGGAGAAGCAGCGGATCGTGGCGGAGTGCAAGCGGGCGTTCGCCCTGAACACCGGGGTGTTCAGGGCTCTCGGCCAGGAGTTCCCGCTGACCGCGTGACGGTTCGCCCCGGGCGCGGGGTCAGTACCGGGCCCCGGCCGCCGGAGTGCTCCCGGCCGTGTCCCCCGCATGCCCCCGGGGAGGGACCAGCCCGGTCCGCGCCTCTGCGGGCCGGTGGGGGCCGGTCGCGCAGTTCCCCGCGCCCCTGAGGGGCGCGGACTCGGCGTTCGACGCGGACTGTGCCCCCAGGGGCGTGGGTCCTGCGTTCGACGCGGACCGTGCGCTGAGGGGCGTGGGCCCTGCGTTCTACGCGGACCGTGCCCTAAGTGGCGTGGGCCCGGCGCCGGTCGGTGCTGCTTCAGCGTTCCAGGCGGACCCGGCCGCCCATCTCGACCCAGTCGCCCGGCTGCGGCGCGGTGAGGATCTGCGAACCGAGGCCCTGGGTGATGTTGAGGGCCCGGCCGAGCTGCTGGGTCAGCAGCAGCGCCGCCGCCCCGGTGGCCTCGTCCTCCTCGATGCCGTCGTTGCGGCCGGGGAAGGCGCGGGCCCGCACCCGGCCGGCGGCCTCGTCCTCCCAGGCCCAGGCGTAGATCCACTCCCCCGACGGCGGCACGGCCAGCGCTTCGACCTCGGCCGCGGTCCCGTGCCGCCGGAGCGTCCTCGGCGGCGCCCACTCGGCGCGCGCCTCGATCCAGCTGAACTCGCCGTCGAGCCGGACTCCCACCACACCGGCGGGCGTGACCAGTTCGGGCACGTCGAGCAGCCAGCCCACCCCGACGCACGGGTGTCCCGCGAACGGCAGCCGCAGTGACGGGGTGTAGATGTCGATGACCCCGCGCTCGGGGTCGTCGACGAACACGGTCTCGCTGAAGCCGAGCTTCGCGGCGAACTCCTGCCGCTCCGCGCGGTCCGGCATCACCGAACCCTCGCGCACGACACCGAGCTCATTGCCATACCCGCCGCCCGGTCCACAGAAGACCCGCAGCACGTCGTAGTCAGTCACTCCGGCATTCAAACATTCATCCGCCCGATCGGTGACCCGCACGACCGGACCGGCCGCCTCCGAATGCTCCCTGAACATCGGGAACGGTGTCGGAGGCGGGCGGTCCGGGTCGGCGGGGCCGGTCCGGAACTCGTCCGGTCCGACGGATCAGGCGGATCAGGCGGTACGCCGCCTGCGCATCGCGACCACCACGCCCGCGCCCGCCGCGACGGTCACCGCGGCAGCGGCTCCGAGCGCGCTGGCCGGCACCTGCGACCCGGTGGAGGCCAGCGCACCGCTCACACCGCCCGTCGTGGACCCGGCCGTCCCCACACCACCCGTGGTGCCGGCCGGCGTACCGGAGCCGTCGGAGCCCGAGCCGGAACCGGAGCCGGAGTCCGACCCTCCGTTCCCGTCCGGCAGTTGGGCGTCGTCGCTCAGCGCCAGCGACAGGCCGGCCGGGTCGAGCTCGGCGCCCTCGGCGTAGAAGCCCCCGAACGCCTCCGCGCCGGCCTTGGTCAGCTTGGCGGTCACCCCGTCGAGAGTGATCACGTCGTCCCGGGCCGTCAGGCCGGCGGTGTTCGTGCTCAGGTCCGCGAGAACGACGTCGTCGGAGGTCTTGCCGAGGCTGTCGACGTCGGCGGTCAGCTCGCCGGAGCCGCCGTCGAGCTCCACCCCGAGATCGCTGAGGGTGAGGTCGAGTCCGTAACTGCCTTTCTCCTCATGGCCCTTGAAGTTCACCGCGCCCTTGAAGGAGGCCGAGAGGGTGTCGGCGTCGGTGTCATAGGTGCCGGTGGCGTCCACGAAGGTGAAGGCGCCGTTGCCGCCGGCCTGCGTGGCGCCGCCGGACACGGTGATCCTCCCCTGGGCGGCGCCGTCCACGACGTACGTACGGAAGGACTGCTTCACCCCCCAGCCGAGCGTGCCGTCCGCGATCTCGCCACGCGCGGGAGCCCCGGAGGCCGGCGCCGAGACGCTCGGACTCGCGCTCTGCGAAGCCTCGTCCGAGGGCGACGTGGACGACGAGGGCGAGGACGAGGTGGAGGGCGAGGTGGAGGCGGACGGGGACGCGGAATCCGTCGCGGTCGACGTCGGGGTCGCGGTCGCTGTCGGAGTCGCGGTCGGGCTCGACGTGGGTGACGGCGTCTGCGTCGAGCCCGGCTTCTGCGTCACGGTGAGCGGGTCGCCCGCCGCGCCCTCGTAGCTCGCGCTGCCGAGGACGGCCGCCGCCTCCTTCGTCAGTCTGGTCTCCATGTCCGTCATCGTGCGGGTCACGGTGACCTCGGCGAGCGGGACGTCGTCCTGGGTCGTGCCGCCGCTCGTGACGTCGGCGGTTATCTCCGCCGCCGCACTGTCGAACCGCACGTCGGACAGGGTGAGATCGAAGCCGTGGGGCTTGGAGGCGATCCTCAGGCTGCCGGCGAAGCCGAGCCGTACGGCGTGGGTGCCGGAGTCGTACGTCCCGGCGCCGTCGGTGAACGTGAACGCGCCGTTTCCGGCCGCCTGCGCCGCCCCGTCGGCCGGGGTGAAGGAGCCGGCCGCCATCCCGGTCACGTACGAGCGGTAGGACTGCTTGATGCCCCAGGTCAACTCGTAGTCCTTGAGCGGGGCTTCGGCGGCCGACGCACTGGTCACGGCGAGGGCGCCCGCTCCCAGGGCGACCGCGACGGCGGCGGCGAGTGCGAGAGGGCGGCGATGGGCGGCCATGGTCGTGGGTCTCCTCGGGATGAGTGTCCTGCGCCGGGGCGGAGGGATGGGTGGAGTACGACGGAATGAAGCGGGTCGGGGTGAGGGTGAACGGAGTGAGGGCAGGGTGACGGGCCCGGGGCGACGGGGGGTACGGGGGCCGGGTCAGTCGGTGGGTGCACGGCGCCTGCGGACCAGGCCGAAGACGGCCGCCGCCGTGAGCAGTGCGCCCACGGCGAGGCCGATCGACAGGACCGGCCAGCGACCGGGGCCGTCGCTCGCGGTGTTCTCGGTCCGCGGCGCGGTGGCGGTCTTCGCCTCGGCGGTCCGCGAGGCCCGGGGCGTGGGTGAAAGGGAAGCGGAGTCGCCCAGATCGGGCAGGGCCGGGAGCCGCGCTTCGTCCGTGAGGGCGATGGAGAGGGTCAGGGGGTCCATCTCCGTCCCGGCCCGGTACATCCCGCCGAACGCCTTGACCGCTCGCGCAGTCAACCTGGCCGGTGTCTCGGCGAGTTGGAGCAGTCCGCCCTTCGGCTTCATGCCCTTGGCCGCGAAGGTCACGAGCGGGACCCCCTTCCCGGTGAGGTCCGGGCTCGCCACGTCGGCGTAGAGCGTGCCTTCGCCGTCCTCGACGGTGACCCGCACTCCGCTCAGCCGGAGATCGAGTCCATGACGTCCGGTGAAGCGCAGCTTCCCGTCGAAGGAGGCCTTCAGGGCGTGCGCCTCGCTGTCGTACGTGCCCTCGCCCGCGGGGAAGCGGAAGAGCGCGCCGCCGTCCCGGGCTCCGGCGGTCAGCGTCCATCTCCCGTCGGCGACGGCCCCGGTGACGTACTCGCGAAAGGTGCGGCGCACGCCCCAGTCGACGGCTCCGTCCTCGATCGAACCCGAAGTCACCTTCTTCGCAGTGGACTTGGACGGCCGGACGGTGGGTGTCTTCGACGGTCCGGCCGGGGCCCGCACATCCGCCTCCAGGCTCACCGGGTCGAGTGCGGTGCCCGCCTTGTAGTAGCCGGCGAAGGACCTGGCGCCCTGTGAAGTGAGCGCGGCGGGAACGTTGTCGAGCCGGACGGCGGTGCCGCCGCCCCTCATGTCGATGCCGCCGAGGGAGAGGCGGGCGAAGGGCACCCCGGTGGACGTCGTGACCGTCCCGGTGCCCCGCGCCCTGCTGGTGATGTCGGCGTAGAGGGTGCCGCGGCCGCCGGAGATGCGGACGGTGGGGCGGCTGATCGTGAGGTCGAGCTCGTAGCCGCCGTCGGTCTCGCGGTGCCCGAGGAAGCGGACTCCGCCGGAGTAGGCGGCGGTGAAGGCGCCCGTGCCGCCGTCGTAGGAGCCGGTGGCGGAGTGGAAGCGGAACCGGCTCGCGCCGACCGTGGCCGCGCCTCCGGTGAGGGAGTAACTCCCCTTCGCGATGGGCCCGGTGACATAGCTCTGGAAGGACGACTTGATGCCCCAGTCGAGTCGGCCGCCCCGCACGGCGCGGCTCTGTGCGTGTGCGGCCGTGGCGGTGAGCAGAGCCCCCAGCACGGCCACGCAGACCACGGCGGCCGCCAGGGCCCTCGAACGCGCGGTCATGGGTGTCCTCCGGATTCCGGGGTCCGGAGAACCCCTGGCGACTTAGGTAAGGCTAACCTAAACTATCGACCGGATGTGCTGAAAGAGGACCGAGAGGAACAACGGGACAGTGCAACGCTTGCGCACACGACTGGCGGGGGCGCTGCTGTCAGCGCTCGCCCTCACCCTCGCCCTGACCGGATGCGGGGGCTCCGGACCCGCGCCGACTGCGGCCACCACCGGAACGGCCGGAACGAACGGCTCGGCCGGCTCGGACGGTTCCGACCGCGTCGAGCCGCTGGCGTCCCCCGGAACACCTCGACTCCCGGTCACGGTCCGCTCGTTCGGCGGAAAGCGGACGACCGTCGAGAAGGCCGGCCGGATCGTCCCCCTGTCCGGCGGCCTCAGCGAGATCGTCTTCACGCTCGGGCTCGGCGACCGGGTCGTCGCCCGCGACATCACCGCCACCTTCGACCAGGCGAGGAAACTGCCGGTCGTCACCCGCAACCACGACGTCTCCGCCGAGAGCGTGCTCTCCCTGCGCCCCGACCTCGTCCTCGCCGAGACGACGACCGGGCCGGACGAGGCCGTGCGGCAGATCCGTGACGCCGGTGTCCCCGTCCTGGTCGTCGCCCCGGCGCACGGCCTCACCGACGTGGGCCCGCGCATCCGGGCCGTGGCCGACGCGCTCGGCGTACCGGCGGCCGGGAAGCGGCTGGCACAGCGGTCGCAGGACCGGATCGCCGCCGTGCGCAAGGCGATTCCGCCCCACGCGGACCACCCGCGCGTCGCCTTCCTCTACCTCCGCGGCTCCGCCTCCGTGTATCTCATCGGCGGCCGCGGCTCGGACGCGACCTCGCTGCTGGAGGCGGCCGGGGCGGTCGACGCGGGCGCCGAGTCGGGTCTCGGCAAGGACTTCACCGCCATCACCACCGAGGCCCTCGTCCGGGCCGCGCCCGACGCGATCCTCGTGATGTCCAAGGGACTCGAGTCCGTCGGCGGAACGGACGGGCTCGTCGAAATCCCGGGGGTGGCGCAGACCCCGGCGGGCATGAAGCGCCGGGTGGTGTCCGTCGAGGACGGGGTGCTCCTCAGCTACGGGCCGCGCACGGACCAGGTACTGCGGTCGCTGGTGCGGCAGTTGTACGGCGCCGCCCGATGACCGCCCTCGACCGACCGGCGCCCGAAGCCACCCCGGGACCGACCGCCGAGGCGGCCTGCCGGCCGATCGCGGAAGGGGCCGCGGAACCGGTCGCCGACGAGAACTCTGTCCCCCTTTCCAGGAAGCGGACACGCGGTGCCCCCTGGCTTCTGACCGCCGGGCTGGTCGTCGCGCTGCTCGTCCTCGTCCCCGTGGCCGCCGGGCTCGGCGCGTACCCGATCCCCACCGGGGACGTACTCGCCTCCGTCGCGCACCGGGCCGGACTCGGCGGCACCGCGCTGGAGCGGATCCCGGAGTCGGTCCTGTGGGACGTGCGCTTCCCGCGGATCGTCCTCGCGCTGCTCATCGGAGCCTCGCTCGGCTGCGCGGGCGCCCTCATGCAGGGCGTGTTCGGCAATCCGCTGGCCGAACCCGGGGTCATCGGTGTCTCCTCCGGCGCGGCGGTCGGCGCGGTCGCCGCCATCGCGCTCGGTCTGGACTTCCTCGGCACCTTCACGGTCCCGGCCGTCGCCTTCGTCACGGGTCTGGCCACGGTCCTGCTCGTCTACGCGATGTCACGCTCGGGCGGCCGGACCGAGGTCGTCACGCTGATCCTCACCGGGATCGCGCTGAACGCCTTCACCGGCGCCCTGATCGGACTGTCCCTGTTCCTCGCGGACTCCGCCGCCGTCAGCCAGATCACCTTCTGGCAGCTCGGCTCGCTGGCCCAGGCGACCTGGCCGAAGGTCCTCGCGGTCCTGCCGTGCGCCGCGATCGGCCTGTCGCTCGCACCCCTGTACGCCCGCCGGCTCGACCTGCTGGCCCTCGGCGAACGGCCGGCCCGGCACCTGGGCGTCGACGTCGAACGGCTGCGGCTGATCCTCGTCCTGGTCATCGCCCTGCTCACGGCGGCGGCGGTCAGCGTCTCCGGGGTCATCGGCTTCATCGGACTCGTCGTACCGCATCTGCTGCGCATGGCGGCCGGGCCCGGACACCGCTTCCTGATCCCGGGCAGCGCGCTCGGCGGCGCCGCCGTGCTGCTCGCGGCCGACCTCGCCGCCCGGACGGTCGCACAGCCCGCCGAGCTCCCTCTCGGCGTCCTCACCGCCCTGCTGGGCAGCCCGTTCTTCCTCTGGCTGCTGCGCAGGACCCGCCGCAAGCAAGGAGGCTGGGCATGACATCCACCGGAGACGGCACCGGGCGCACGCCCCCGAACCCGCCGCGCACGGCCGCGGGCCCTCGGCTCGCGCGTACCGCCCGGGTGCCGGGACTTCCGCGCCTGGCCGGAGCGCTACGGCTCACGCGTACCGCCGGGGTGACGCGGCTCGCGCGCACGGCGCGGCCCGTACCGCCGTCCGCGCCCGCTCCCGGCGACGTACTCGCCGAGACCGAGGGCCTCCAAATCCGGCTCGGCGGCCGGGAGGTGCTGCGCGGTGTCGACCTCGCGGCCCGGGCGGGCAAGGTGCTCGCGCTGGTCGGGCCCAACGGCGCCGGAAAGTCGACCCTCCTGGCCGCGCTGGCGGCCGATCTGCATCCGTCCGAAGGAGTCGTACGTCTTCACGGGCGCCCCGCCCGTGACTGGTCCGCGGCCGAACTCGCCCTGCGCCGGGCCGTGCTCCCCCAGTCGGCGACGCTCTCCTTCCCGTTCACCGTGGAGGAGGTCGTGCGCATGGGGCGGGCGCCATGGGCCCACATCGAGCGGGACGACGACGCGGCGGTCGGCGCGGCCATGGCGGCCACCGAGGTGACCGCGTTCGCGGCCCGCCCGTTCGGGGCGCTGAGCGGCGGGGAGCGGGCGCGGGTGGCACTCGCCCGCGTGCTCGCGCAGCGTGCTCCGCTGCTGTTGCTCGACGAGCCGACGGCCGCACTCGACCTGAGACACCAGGAGTTGGTGCTGCGGGCGTGCCGGGAAAGGGCGCACGCCGGTGACGCGGTGGTCGTGGTGCTGCACGATCTGGGTCTGGCGGCGGCCTACGCGCACCGGGTCGCGATCCTGTGCGCCGGTCGTGTCGCGGCCCACGGCCGGCCGGCGGAGGTTTTCACCGGCGGGCTGCTGACCGAGGTCTACCGGCAGCCGGTCGAGGTGTTCCCGCACCCCAGGACCGGAGCCGCGCTCATCACCCCGAAACGCGGCGAGACTCACCCCTTGACCTTCCCTTGACCTTTCCATGGGGTGTGTTTTGAGTCGCCGTGATCAAGCCGTTCCTGGGGGGCTCCTGTGAGAGGTGAATCACCGCACGGGTGGGTATCAGTGAGGCAAGCCTCAGATAAGTTAGGCCAGCCTCACCATGCCGAACGGGCCCCGCCGTGCGGCTTGTCCGACTTCTCTTGGAGCCTGCATGCGAGCCGTTCGACTGTCCGTAGTCACCGCTGCCGCCACCGCGGCCGCTCTGGCCGCCGTCACGGGTTGCACCCAGAAGAGCGACGCGAAGAACGGCGACGCGATCCAGGTGACGGCCGCCGACTCCAAGTGCGACACCTCGACCAGGACCGTGCCGGCCGGCCACGTCACCCTGAAGATCGAGAACAAGGGGTCCCAGGCGACCGAGGTCGAGATCGTCTTCCCCGACGACCGCATCGTCTCCGAGAAGGAGAACATCGGCCCCGGCACCAAGTACACGCTGACCGCCGAGGTGAAGGCCGGCTCGTACGAGATCGCCTGCCGCCCGGGGATGAAGGGCCACGGCATCCGCCAGAAGCTCACCGTGACCGGCGGCAAGGTCGCCAAGCGCGACCCGCGCCTCGACAAGGCCGTCGCCGACTACCGCGCGTGGGCGCAGTCGGAGGCCGACACCACGATCCCGAAGGTGAAGACGTTCGCCGACGCGATCAAGGCCGGCGACCTCGAAGCCGCCAAGAAGGCGTACGCCCCCTCGCGTGTGGGCTGGGAGAGCACCGAGCCGATCGCCGAGTCCTTCGGTGACATCGACCCCAAGACGGACACCCGCGCCGACGGCCTGGAGAAGGGCCAGAAGTGGACCGGCTGGCACGCGCTGGAGAAGGCCCTCTGGGCGGACAAGAAGATCGGCGCCGAGCAGAAGACCCTCGCCGACCAGCTCGTCACCGACCTGACCGACTGGCAGAAGCGCATCGGCAAGGCCGAGATCACCCCGACCTCCATGGCCAACGGTGCCAAGGAGCTGCTCGACGAGGTCGCCACCGGCAAGGTCACCGGCGAGGAGGACCGCTACTCGCACACCGACCTCAGTGACTTCAAGGGCAACGTGGACGGCGCGCAGAAGGCGTACGAGCTGCTCAAGCCGGTGGCCGCGGAGAACGACGCGGCGCTGACGGCCGAGCTCGACAAGCAGTTCGCCGCGCTGAACAAGCTGCTCGACAAGTACCGGACGGACAAGACCTCGGACGGCTTCGTCTCGTACGACAAGGTCGGCAAGGCCGACCGCAAGGAGCTCTCGGACGCGGTCAACGCGCTCGCCGAGCCCCTGTCCAAGCTCGCCGCCGCCGTCGTGAAGTAGGAGCAACGCCATGACGGACCACTCGGACAGCACGGAATCCCAGGACAGCATGAACAGCACCGAGGGCACGGACGCCACGCAGGCCCCCGAGTCCACCCGCAACGGCTCAACGCCGACCCGGCGTTCGCTGATCGGCTGGGGTGGTGCCGGGCTCGCGCTCGGTGCCGCCGCGGCCGGCGGTGCCGTCGCGATGACCCGCGTCGGCAACGACGTCGATCCGGCCGGCGCCGACACCGGCGCAGCCGTGCCCTTCCACGGCGCCCACCAGGCCGGCATCGCGACAGCGGTGCAGGACCGGCTGCACTTCGCCGCGTTCGACGTGAAGACGGAGGACCGCGCCGAGTTCGTCCAGCTCCTCAAGGACTGGACGCAGGCCGCCGCCCGGATGACCGCCGGGCACACGGTCGGTGAGGGCGCGTACGGCGGTCTGGCCGAGGCCCCGCCGGACGACACCGGTGAGGCGCTGGGGCTCAAGCCCTCCCGGCTGACGCTGACGATCGGCTTCGGTCCGTCGCTGTTCGAGAAGTTCGGTCTGGCGGACCGGCGCCCGGAGGCGCTCGTCGACCTGCCCGAGTTCCCGGGCGACAACCTGGACAGGGCCCGCAGCAACGGCGACCTGTGCGTCCAGGCCTGCGCGGACGACCCGCAGGTCGCGGTGCACGCCATCCGTAACCTGGCGCGTATCGGCTTCGGCAAGGTCGCCATCCGCTGGTCGCAGCTCGGCTTCGGCAAGACGTCGTCGACGACTCCGGACGCGCAGACCCCGCGCAACCTGATGGGCTTCAAGGACGGCACCCGCAACATCGCGGGCACCGAGACCGACCGCCTGCGGAAGTTCGTGTGGGCCGAGGAGAGCGACGGCGGCAAGAACTCGGCCTGGATGACCGGTGGTTCGTACCTCGTCGCGCGGCGCATCCGGATGAACATCGAGACCTGGGACCGCACTTCGCTCCAGGAGCAGGAGGACGTCTTCGGCCGCGACAAGGGCGAGGGTGCCCCCGTCGGCAGGGCCAAGGAGCACGACAAGCCGTTCCTGAAGGCGATGAAGCCCGACGCGCACGTCCGGCTCGCGCACCCCGACTCCAACGGCGGGATCACGATCCTGCGCCGCGGCTACTCCTTCACGGACGGCACGGACGGTCTCGGCCGCCTGGAGGCGGGCCTGTTCTTCCTCGCCTACCAGCGGGACGTGCGCAAGGGGTTCATTCCGCTCCAGCGCAGCCTGTCGCGTACCGACGCGCTCAACGAGTACATCCAGCACGTGAGTTCGGCGGTCTTCGCCGTCCCGCCCGGCGTCCGGGACAAGGACGACTGGTGGGGCCGGACGCTGTTCTCCAAGGAGGCGTAGCCGTGTTCAGCAACTACCTGATCGGTCTCCGCGAGGGCCTCGAAGCCAGCCTCGTCGTCTGCATCCTCATCGCCTACCTGGTGAAGACGGGTCGCAGGGACGCGCTGAAGCCGATCTGGATCGGCATCGCCGTCGCCATCACCGTGGCCCTCGGTTTCGGCTGCGCCCTCGAATTCGGCTCCCAGGAGATGACGTTCCAGGCGCAGGAGGCGCTCGGCGGTTCGCTGTCGATCCTCGCCGTGGGCCTGGTGACCTGGATGGTCTTCTGGATGCGGCGCACGGCCCGGCACCTGAAGTCCGAACTGCACGGCAAACTGGACGCGGCCCTCGCCATGGGAACGGGCGCGCTGGTCGCGACCGCGTTCCTGGCCGTCGGCCGGGAGGGCCTGGAGACGGCCCTGTTCGTGTGGGCGTCGGTGCACGCGGCCAGCGACGGCACCCCCCGCCCGCTGATCGGCGTGGCGCTCGGCCTGGCCACCGCGGTCCTCCTCGGCTGGCTGTTCTACCGCGGCGCGCTGAAGATCAACCTCGCCAAGTTCTTCACCTGGACCGGCGGCATGCTGGTCGTCGTCGCCGCGGGCGTGCTCGCGTACGGCGTCCACGACCTCCAGGAGGCCGACTTCGTCCCCGGCCTGACGCACCTCGCCTTCGACATCAGCAACACGATCGACCCGACGAGCTGGTACGGCACCCTGCTGAAGGGCGTCTTCAACTTCCAGCCCGACCCGACCGTCCTTCAGGTCACGGTGTGGGCCCTGTACTTGGTGCCGACGCTCACGATCTTCTTCGCCCCGGTAGGGTTCGCCTCCGGGAAGAAGAAGGTGAAGGCACCTGATGAGCAGGGATCGCACGGGTCGCAGCCCTCGAAGGCCTCGTAGCCCCGGCCGTCTCGCCCTGGCGGCGACGGCGGTGAGCGCGCTGTGGGCGACGGCGAGCGGCTGCGTGGTGGTGCACGGCGAGCGGGAGGTCGTGCCGGCCACGACCCGCGCCGACGCCGCCCGCGCGCTGGCGGACTTCACCGCCGCGTACAACAAGGCGGACGCGACGTACGACCGTTCGAAGGACGCGGACCGGGTGACCGGTCCGCTCGCGGACATCGACGGCGCCAGGCTGAAGGCCGGCCACCTCGGCGCACCGGGCGGGAATCCCGCGCATTCGGCGCTGACCTTCGACGACGCCCGGTTCTCCATCCCGGCGAAGGCGGGCTGGCCGCGCTGGTTCGTGGCCGACGCGACCGCCAACAAGGGCGTACCGGGCAGCCGCTGGCTGCTCGTCTTCACCCGGGACAACGCCCGCCAGCTGTGGCAGGCCTCGTATCTGACGGTCCTCGGCGCCGGTGACGTACCGAAGTTCGCGACGGACGGCGGCGGCTGGGCCCAGCCCGTCGCCGCCGACGACACGGCGCTCGCGATCGAGCCGCGAAGGCTCGGCCGGTCCTACGCTTCCTATCTCCAGTCCGGCGGCGACACCTTCGCCGCGGGCGTCCACACCTCGCAGTGGCGGGCCCAGCGCGAGAAGTTCGCCAGCCGGCCCGGCCTCGCCCGGCAGTACATCGACCAGCCACTGACCTCGACCGGGTACGCGCCCGTGGGCCTGCGCACGGCGGACGGCGGGGCGCTGGTCTTCTTCGCCACGCAACGCTTCGAGAAGGAGACCGCCGCCGCGGGCACCGAGATCCCCGCCCCCGGCACGGACGTGCGGGCGCTGACGAGGGGCGAGATCAACCAGTCCCTGACCCTGGAGTTCGTCTCCAACCAGGTCGTCCTCGATCCGCCGAGGGGCTCGGGCCGCGGACAGGTGTCCGTCCTCGGACGGGTCGAGGGGCTGACGGGCGCCAAGGGCGAGTAACCCGGCGCGCCTTTGCCCCGGAAGGCCGTCGACCCCGGGGCGGGCCGTAACCCCGGGCGGGTCCTCAGCCCCGGTGCGGCCAGGCGGCGAGCTGCTCCGCGCCGTTCTCCCCGGCGTAACGGGCGCATTCGTCGGTCAGGGTCTCCAGGAGCGTGAGCGGGTCCGGCAGCGTGTGCTCGGGGCCGCGCACCCAGTCGACGCTCAGACCGCCGGGCAGCTGGGCCGGCGGCACGAGGACGTACGAGCCCCGGCAGTGCCAGCGGAAGCCGGGGTGTTCGTCCATCGTCTCGGGGTGGCAGTCCAGCTCGCAGGGCCACCACTCGTCCTCGTCCTCGGGCGTACCGCGGGTGAGGGTGAAGAAGAGCATGCGGCCGTCGCCGGTCTCCGCCACGGGCCCGACCTCGATGTCGGCGGCCAGCAGCCGCTCCAGCGCCGCGCGCCCGGCGTCCAGCGGCACGTCGAGGACGTCGTGCGTCATGCCGGTCGCGGTGATGAAGTTCGCCTTCGGCTGGTGCCGGGCCCAGCGCTCGATCTGCGCGCTGTCGGTCGTCGACTGCGTCTGCCAGGCGAAGGAGACGGGGTGGCGCGCCGGGGTGGGACAGCCGACACGGTCACAGGAACAGCGGTAGCCGGAGGGGTACGCGGCCTGCGCGAGCGGCAGCCCCGCGGCGGCGGCGGCGAGCAGCAGGGCCTCGCGCGTGCCGGCGGATGTCTCCGTCGGGGCTTTGGGCCGGCGTCCGCGCAGCCACTGGGAGATCCTGCCCCGCGCGCCGGAGCGGCGGCCGAACTCTGCGCTCATCTATCGCCTCGCCTCGCCGTAGTGCACTCGTTCCTTGCCCCATGGTCCCACCATCCTGCGCTCCGGGTGGCCGGAGCCGACAACCGGGGTAGGTGGGGCGATGCGCCCGCCAGGCCCCGATCAGGTGTTATTGCATGATTTGAGGCGATTTCATAGATGCCCGACGAGTGCGGGATCACGGAGCCGGATCACGGAGTCGGATCACGGGGCGGGGTCACGAGGCCGGATCCGTGTGCGGGATCACGACGCCGGACGTGTCGGCACGCGCGTCCGTGCAGTCGTACGGGACCACGGCCGCGCGCCGATCCGGCGCCGGGGCCGGGCGCACCGCACCATGAGCATCAACTGCCCCTGCGGTTGCGTAAGGAGTCTTCCTTGCATGCTCCTCGCTGCGCCACGCCCCGGCGCTACCTCATGTGCGCCCCGGTGCACTTCGACGTCACGTACGCGATCAATCCGTGGATGAACCCCGCAAAGCCGGTCGACGTGCCGCTCGCCCTCGCCCAGTGGGAGGACCTGCGCGACCGCTACCGCTCCCTCGGCCACTCGGTGGAGGAACTCGCCCCCCGTCCGGGCCTGCCGGACATGGTCTTCGCGGCCAACGGCGCGACCGTCGTGGACGGCCGGGTGCTGGGCGCCCGGTTCGCCTACCCGCAGCGTGAACCCGAGGCGCAGGCGCATGTGGAGTGGTTCCGCGCCCGCGGGTTCGGGCCGGTCCGCGAACCGGAGCACGTCAACGAGGGAGAGGGCGACTTCGTCGTCACGGGGTCGTACCTGCTCGCGGGCCGGGGCTTCCGGGCGAGCCCGCTCTCGCACGGGGAGGCGCAGGAGTTCTTCGGCCGCCCGGTGATCGGCCTGGACCTGGTCGACCCGCGCTACTACCACCTGGACACCGCCCTCGCCGTCCTCGACGACGGCACGGACGAGATCATGTACTACCCGCCCGCGTTCTCGCCCGGCAGCCGCGAGGCCCTGCGCCGGCTGTTCCCCGACGCGCTGACGGCCACGGCGGAGGACGCCGCCGCGCTGGGCCTGAACGCGGTCTCGGACGGTTTGCACGTGCTGCTGCCGCAGGAGGCGGCGGGCCTGTTCGACCCGCTCAGGGACCGCGGCTTCGTTCCCGTCGGCATCGACCTCGGCGAGCTGCTCAAGGGCGGCGGCAGCGTGAAGTGCTGCACCCAGGAACTGCGGGGCCTGCCCGGGGCCCGGGGGTGACCGTGCCCGGGCCCGGGGATGACCGTGCCCGGGACGCGAGGGTGACTCAGAGGGTGTCCTCCGGCGGCCAGGCGTCGCCCCACTCGGCGTCGCGGGCCGCCCTGTACAGCGGTCCGTGGCGCTTGGTCACCGTCTCCCGGCGCAGTGCCTCGTCCGGCTCGCACAGGTCGAGCAGCACCTGCCCCTTGCGGATCTGCGGCTTGCGCACGACGCGCGAGGGCGCCGGGTCGGGCGGGAAGCGGGTCGCGGCGACGTAGCTGAACTTCTCGTCCTCGTACGGCAGGGAGCCGCCCTTGACCTGGCGGTGCAGGGAGGAGCGGGCGACCCGGGCCGAGAAGTGGCACCAGTCCTGCCCGGGGACGACGGGACAGGCCGCGCTGTGCGGGCAGGGAGCCGCGACCTGGAAGCCGGCGCCGATCAGGCGCTCGCGGGCGGCCAGCACGCGGGTGTAGCCGTCGGGGGTGCCGGGCTCGATGATCACGACGGCCCGGGCGGCACGGGCGGCGGCGTCCACGACCGAGCCGCGGTCTTCCTCGGTGAGCTCGCCGAGGACGTACGACACCGTGACGAGATCAGTGCTCTCGATGGTGAGCGCCGCTCCGATACGAGAGCGCTGCCACGTCGCGCCTTCCAGCTCCGGGTTGGCGGCGGCGATCTCACGGCCGAGCGCGAGGGCCGGCTCGGCCCAGTCGAGCACGGTCACCGGGCGGGCACCCGCCCAGGTCGCGTTCACCGCCCAGGTGGCCGCGCCGGTGCCGCCGCCGACATCCACATGGCTCCCCGGCACCCAGCCGGGCACCGCGTCCGCGAACGCCTCCAGCGCCGAGCACACCGCCTCGAACGTCGCGGGCATCCGGTACGCGGCGTACGCGGCCACGTCCGAGCGGTCCCGCAGGATCGGGGTGTGGGTCGGGGTGGTCCCCCGGTAGTTCACGATCAGCCGCTCGACCGCCTGCGCGGCGGCCTTCGGCGGCAGACCGTCGAGAAGTCCGGCGAGGGCGCTGCGCAGGGTGTCGGTGGTTGGTACGGGGGCGTTCACGGCCCGATTCTCTCAGGTGCCGCGCACCGCCCGCCGCAGCCGTGTGGCCGCCGCCGCCCGGGGCGCGTTGTCCGCCGGCCGGCGCCGGGGGTGGACCGTGTTGGCCAGCAGGACCAGGAACGTGTCCGTCGCCGGGTCCAGGACCAGGGAGGTGCCGGTGAACCCGGTGTGGCCGGCCGCGCCGCGGCCCGCGAGGGTGCCCATGAACCAGGGCTGGTCGAGGGCGAATCCGAGGCCGGGCCGAGTGAGGAGCAGTTCGACGAAGTCGGGGCCGAGGATGCGCGCCGGGCCGTACGAACCGCCCGCGAGCAGGGTGCGGCAGAACACGGCCAGATCGCGCGCGGTGGAGAACAGCCCGGCGTGACCGGCCACCCCGCCGAGCGCCCAGGCGTTCTCGTCGTGCACCACGCCCCGCAGCATGCCCCGGTCCGCCTTGGCCCACGGCCGCCGCTGGTCCTCCGTGGCCGCCGCACCGGGGCAGGGGCCGAAAGTGGTGGAGTTCATCCCGAGCGGACGCGTGATGCCGTCCCGGACGAGGACGTCGAGCCCCCGGCCGGTGACGCGTTCCAGCACGTACTGGAGGAGGAGCAGGTTGACGTCCGAGTAGCGGTACTCGCCCGGCTGCGACGAGGGAGCCTCCGCCCGCAGCAGTGCCAGCCGGGCGGTGTCGTCCTGGCAGTCGTACAGCGGGAGTTCGGGGCGCAGCCCGGAGGTGTGGGTGAGCAGCTGCCGTACGGTGACGCCGTGCTCGCGGGCCGCGCGGAACTCCGGCAGGTAGGCGCCGACGCGCGCCTCGATGCCCAGCGTGCCGCGCTCCAGCTGCTGCACCGCGGCGACCGCCGTGAACAGCTTGGTGAGGGAGGCCAGGTCGAAGGGCGTGTGCACGGTCATCGGCACACGCGCTGCCGGCGGCAGTTCGATCCCGGTGTCCTTCACGGCGTCGTGGGCCGCGTAGCGGACCGCCCATCCCGCCGCCTCCTCGACGGCGATGACCGGGCCCCGCCCCGCGGCCACCACGACGCCCGCCGCCCAGGGGTCGGCCCCGCGGGTGAGGGCGCGGACCTCGTGGACCAGCTGCCGCAGTTCACCGGAGTCGAGTCCGGCCCGTTCCGGCGTACCGGTCCGCAGTCTTGGTGCGCTCAGCTCCCCGCCGCCTTTCCGTCCGAAGTGCGTGCCGTCCGCAGGGGACGGCACAGTCCCATGAAGCAGCCGACGGCCACCAGTGCCGCCGCCAGCTGGACGACGGCCATCGGAACGGCGGTGTGCTCTCCGGCGATGCCGACGAGCGGTGAGGCCACCGCGCCGATGAGGAAGGAGGAGGTGCCGAGCAGCGCGGAGGCGGAACCGGCCGTGTGGCGCACGCGCATGAGGGCGAGCGCCTGGGTGTTGGGCAGGGCGAGGCCCATGGCGGACATCAGCACGAACAGCGCGGCGGCGACCGGGGCGAGCCCGACCCGGCCGAGGGCGCCGGTGGACATGAGCAGCAGCGCGGCGGCGGCGAGGACGACGAGGGCGAGGCCGGTGGCGAGGACCTTCTCGAGGGCCACCCGGCCGACGAGCAGTTTGCCGTTGATCTGCCCGGCGATCACGAGGCCGACGGAGTTCGCCCCGAAGAGCAGGCTGAAGGTCTGCGGGGAGGCGCCGTACAGGTCCTGGATCACGAACGGGGAGGCCGCGATGTAGGCGAAGAGGGCCGCGAAGGTGAAGCCGCCCGCGAGCATGTACCCGGCGAAGACGCGGTCGGCGAGCAGCCCGCGCATGGCGCCCAGCGCCTCCCCGACACCGCCGCCGTGCCGGTCCGCGGGCCTGAGCGTCTCGGGCAGTCTCGCCCAGACGAGGGCCGTCAGTGCGACGCCGACGACGGTGAGGACCACGAACACGCCCCGCCAGTCGGTGAAGCGCAGGATCTGTCCGCCGATGAGCGGCGCGACGACCGGGGCGACACCGGAGATCAGCATGAGGGTGGAGAAGAAGCGGGCCATGGCCACGCCGTCGTACAGGTCGCGGACGACGGCGCGGGCGATCACTATCCCGGCCGCGCCGGCGAGTCCCTGGACGAGCCGCAGGGCGACCAGGAGGCCGACGTCGGGCGCGAGGGCGCACAGGGCGGTGGCGAGGACGTAGACGACGAGGCCGGCGAGCAGCGGCCGCCGGCGGCCGAACCTGTCGCTCATCGGCCCGACGACGAGCTGCCCGAGCGCCATGCCGGCGAGACAGGCGGTGAGGGTCAGCTGCACCGTGGAGGCGGGAGCGTGCAGGGAGCGGGTGACCGCCGGCAGCGAGGGCAGGTACATGTCCATCGCGAGCGGCGGTGTGGCGGTGAGCCCGCCGAGGACGAGGGTGACGAGGAGTCCGGTGCGGCCCGGGCCGCCGGGTCCGGCGTGCGGTCGCGGTCCGGCGGTTTCGTCGTGCGGTCGCGGTCCGGCGGTTTCGGCCCCGGCGGCCGGCGACGCCGCCTCGGCGACCGCGGGCGCGGTGCCCGCGGTATGTGCCCGCGATATGTGCCCTCGCGGGTCTTCCTGGTCCCGCCCGGTGCGGCCACGCTCGGTCATGTGCCCCCCTCTCCGAAAGATGCGGCCCCTATGCTCTCAGTTCGAACAGCGGGTTCGGACTCACGGATCAAGGGGTGGGCATGACGGGCGAGCGTGAACGCGTGCGGTGGGGGATTCTGGCGACCGGCGGGATCGCCGCGGCGTTCACGGCGGATCTGGTGGACATGCCGGACGCCGAGGTGGTGGCCGTCGCCTCGCGCTCGGACGCCCCGGCGAAGGCGTTCGCGGAGCGCTTCGGGATTCCTCGGGCCTACGGGGACTGGGCGTCGCTGGCCGCGGACGAGGAGGTCGACGTCGTGTACGTCGCCACGCCGCACTCGGCGCACCGGGTGGCCGCCGGGATGTGCCTGGAGGCGGGCCGCCATGTGCTGTGCGAGAAGGCGTTCACGCTGAACGCCCGGGAGGCCGGGGAACTGGTCGCGCTCGCCCGCGGGCGCGACCGCTTCCTGATGGAGGCCATGTGGATGTACTGCAATCCGCTGGTCGGACGGCTGAAGGCGCTGGTCGACGCCGGGGTGATCGGTGAAGTGCGCACGGTGCAGGCCGACTTCGGTCTGGCGGGGCCGTTCCCGCCCTCGCACCGGCTGCGGGACCCCGCGCAGGGCGGCGGTGCGCTGCTCGATCTCGGGGTCTATCCGGTGTCGTTCGCGCAGCTGCTGCTCGGGGAGCCCTCGGACATCGTCGCGAGAGCGGTGCTCTCGGACGAGGGCGTCGATCTCCAGACGGGTGCACTGCTCTCCTTCGAGAGCGGTGCTCTGGCTTCGGTGCACTGCTCCATCAACGGTGGCACGCCCGTCGCCGCCTCGGTCACGGGCTCCGCGGGCCGTATCGACATCCCCGGCGGCTTCTTCTTCCCGGACCACTTCGTCCTGCACCGCGACGGCCGCGAGCCGGAGACCTTCCGCGCCGATCCCGCGTCCGGCCCCCGAAACAGCCTCAAGCACGAGGCCGCCGAGGTGATGCGTGCCCTGCGCGCCGGCGAGACCGAGTCCCCGCTCGTCCCGCTCGACGGCACCCTCGCCGTGATGCGGACGCTCGACACGATCCGGGACCGCATCGGCGTCCGCTACCCGGGCGAGGCGGGCGCGTAGCTCGCCGGACGCGGCGCGGCACACGGCCTCGGCGCGGCACAGCGGACGCGGCCGGGATCCACGTACGGCGGAGCCCGGTGGTTCACCAAGAAAGGGTCAACGCCTCAACCCTCACATACGGAAGCCGAATCTCCGGACCATATAAGCCGTTGGTGCGCTTATGCTCATCATCTCCCCCATCAGAGCTTCACAGTTGGAGCACACGACTTCGGTACGACCACGGTCCACACCGATGGGGGAGGTGGCAGTCGCTCCGCGGCCCGGTTGGGGGCGGACCTCGCGCAGGACCGCGAGGTGTGCGCCGGACCGCGGGGCGACTGTCCCGTCATCGGCGCCTGCGGCGGCCTTCCGCCTCGGCCGGATCGGCCGGCTCCTCGGCGGACCGGCGCCTGCGGCTGCGCAGCGCGAGCGCGCCGCCCGCGAGGAGCGCCACCGCCGCCCCGGCCCCGCCGGTCAGTCCCCACGGCACACCGTCCGAGTGCGCGGCGGCGGCCCGGGCCGGAGCGCCCGCCGCGGCCTTCGCCGCCTTGTGGGAGGGCGCCGCGCTCGCGCCGCCCTCGCTGAGCGGATTCACCAGCGTGCCGACCGGCCCGGCGTGCGCGCCCTTGCCGAAGCCCCAGTCGAGCAGCTGGGCCGTCTCCTCGTAGACGCCGCTGCCGCCGCTCTTGGGGTGCATCACCGTCACGAGCAGGGTCCGTCCGTCGCGGGTCGCCGCTCCGGTGAAGGTGTTGCCCGCGTGGCTGGTGTAGCCGTTCTTCACCCCGATCAGCCCGTCGTACGGCCGCACGCCCCACGCGCCCGTCAGCAGACGGTCGGTGTTCTGGATCTGGAAGGTCTTCTTGCCGCCGGCCGGGAAGTCCGCGGTCTTCGTCGAGCAGTAGCCGCGGAAGTCGGCGTCCGCGAGACCGTGCCGGGCGAAGAGCGTCAGGTCGTACGCGGAGGACAGCTGGCCCTTGTGGTCGAAGCCGTCGGGGCTGACCACATGGGTGTCCAGGGCCTGAAGGTCCTTCGCGAGCGCCTGCATCTCGGCGACGGTGGCCGGGATGCCGCCGTTCATGTGGCTGAGCACGTGCACCGCGTCGTTGCCGGACCGCAGGAAGACGCCCTGCCACAGCTGCTCGACGGTGTAGGTGATGCCGGGCTTCACGCCGACGAGGCTGGAGCCCGCGGGGACGTCGGCGAGGTCGGCGTCGACGACCTTGTACGTCTCGGCGCGCTCGAACTTCTTCAGCACGGCGTCCGCGAACAGCATCTTCAGCGTGGAGGCGGGCGGGAGCCGCAGATGCGCGTTGTACGAGGCGAGCACCTCACCGGTGGTGTGGTCCGCGACCAGCCAGGAGCGGGCCGTCAGCCGCTTGGGCAGCCCCGGCGCGCCGCTCGTCTGGATCCCGGGGCGGGCCAGTCTCGCGCCGCCGACCGCCGCCGTGGCGTACGCGGTGGTGGCCGTCGCGGCGGCGAGGGGGACGGCGGCGGCGAGGCCCAGAGCGGCACGACGGGAGAGCCCGGAAGAATCACGCATCCCGGGACCGTACAAAGTCCGTCCGGCAAGCCTGACAGCGGGGTGACAAAGAGAAGGAACGCCGATTCCAAAGCGGCGGCAAAACCGGCGCGCGAGGGCCGGCCCCGCCCGCCGGAACCGGTCACCTGCCCCCCGGAGGCGCCCTCGGCAGGCCCGCACGTGCCACCGCGGGACCACTCAACAGCGGTTTCCTGGCAAAGAGCCCTCGAAAGACTGAGAATGGGCTGTCTGACCCAATATTGAATCCGGGGTCCGGATTCTCAGCCCTCACACATCTCTTACTCAGCCCGACTCAAAGGTTTCTCCATAGTTTTTGGCCGCGCCCACCGGGGCGCCAAGAACCTTTGAGGAACGGGATGTTTGGCATCTATCTCAAGCGTGAACTGAGCCGGCGCAAGAAGGCGGCGCTGGTGATCGCCCTGGGTCTGGCGCTCGGTATCGCGCTGGTGATCACCGTCAACTCGGTGTCGGCCGGCATGCAGCAGGCCCAGGACAAGGTCCTGAAGTCGCTGTACGGGCTCGGTACGGACATGACGGTCACCAAGGCCCAGACGGCACCGACGGGCAACTCCTCGGGCCGCCCGAAGTTCGACTTCAACGCCAAGTCCGACAGCAGCAAGACCCAGAGCTCGGACCGGGTGATGACCCAGGGCGGACAGTCCCTGAAGTCCTCGCTGGTGACCGAGGTCGCCGCGCAGAAGGGCGTGTCGAGCGCGGTGGGCGCGCTGAGCCTGAACGTCACCAAGGTCGACGGCTCCTTCACCCAGGGCAAGGCGAAGTCCTCGACCTCGAGCTCCTCCCAGCAGGGCGGACCCGGCGGCCAGAACGGCGGCGCCAGCACCGGCGCGCCGCAGGTGCAGGGCGGCGGCGCCTCCTTCGACGTGAACTCGTACTCCGTCGCGGGCGTCGACGTGACCCAGCAGGGTCTCGGCCCGCTGGCCACCTCGAAGATCACCACCGGCAGGACGTTCACGGCCGCGCAGACCTCCGCGAAGGTCGCGGTGGTCAGCAAGTCGTACGCCAAGGAGAACAAGTACAAGGTCGGCAAGACCTTCAAGATCTCCGGCACCAAGTACACGGTCATCGGCATCGCGACGCCCGACAGCAGCGAGTCGACCACCGACGTCTACCTGCCGCTGAAGCAGGCGCAGACGCTCGGTGACGCCAAGAACAAGGTCACCACGATCTATGTGAAGGCGACCGACTCCAAGCAGATCTCCACGGTCAAGGCGACCATCCAGAAGAACATCTCCGGGACGACGGTCACCACCTCCGCCGACCTCGCGGACACCGTCTCCGGCTCGCTGTCCACCGCCTCGAACCTCGCGACGAGCGTCGGCAAGTGGCTGTCCGTCGCGGTCCTGATCGCCGCGTTCCTGGTCGCGGCGCTGCTCACATCCTCCGCCGTCTCCCGCCGGGTGCGCGAGTTCGGCACCCTGAAGGCACTCGGCTGGCCGTCCCGCAAGGTCACCCGGCAGGTCGTCGGCGAGTCCATCGTGAACGGACTGCTCGGCGGCGCCCTCGGTATCGCCCTCGGACTCGCCGCGGCCTACACCGTGACCGCGATCAGCCCGAAGCTGACGGCGGAGCTCGGCTCCACCGGCGGCGGAGGCATGGGCGGCGGCCCCGGCGGCGGCGGTCCCGGCCAGCAGGCGGCCTCCGCGGCCAAGAACACCATCGACATAGCCCTCACCGCGCCGGTCTCGGTGACCACGATCGCGCTCGCCGCGGGCCTGGCCATCACCGGCGGTCTGATCGCCGGCGCGATGGGCGGCTGGCGCGCCTCCCGGATGCGCCCGGCGGACGCGCTCCGCAGCGTCTCCTAGCCCGCTCCCCGGCAACACCCCTTGAACGGGGGCGCCGCGACCACTCCCCCGGGCCGCGGCGCCCCCACCCCCTCATCCTCGGAGAAGCCTCATGTACAAGCTCACCGGCGTCACCAAGCGCTACACGCGGGGCAAGGAGACGGTCGAGGCGCTGCGCGGCGTCGACCTCACCATCGAGGACGGCGACCAGCTCGTCATCCAGGGCCCCACCGGCGGCGGCAAGTCGACGCTGCTCCAGATGATCGGCGGTCTCGACCGGCCGACCTCCGGCAACGTCGAGCTGGACGGCGTCGACCTCGGCTCCATCAGCGAGGCCAAGCTGACCCGGCTTCGGGCCGAGAAGATCGGCATCATCTTCCAGTCGTTCAACCTCATCCCGACGCTGAACGCGCAGGAGAACGTCGAGACCGCCCTCGTACCCCTCGGGGTCAAGCCCGCCGAGCGGCGCGAGCGGGCCGCCGAGGCACTGCGTTCGGTCGGCCTCGGCGAACGGCTCACGCATGTCCCGACCGAGCTGTCCGGCGGTCAGCAGCAGCGCGTCGCCATCGCCCGGGCGCTCGTCAAGAAGCCGAAGGTGCTCCTTGCCGACGAGCCGACCGGCAACCTCGACGAGGGCACCCGCGACGACATCATGGGGCTGCTCGAAGGGCTGTGGCACGAGTACGGGCTGACCTTCATCATGGTCACCCACGACTCCTCCATCGCCCGCCGCGCGCCGCGCCTCGCGACCATCAAGGCCGGCCAGATCACCCTGACCGAGCAAGCCGGCGCCCGCCGGACCGTCCCCGGACAGGACGGCCGGCCCCACCTGCCGGGGCAGGGCCAGTACGGCCGGCAGCAGCTCGCGCAACAGCAGTACGCGCCCGAGCAGTTCACACAGGAGCAGTACGGCGCGGCCCAGGGCTACTGAGCCCGGCGGCGGCCCCGGCCGCCCGCACCCACCCTCGCTCGGCACCCGCCCCACCCGGGACCTGCCCAGCTCGGCACCCGCCCCGCTACGCCGTCTCCTCGCGGCATCCGGGCCGCTCACCGTCCGCGCACGCCGTCGGCCTCGGTCGACCGCGCCTCGGTGAGCGGCCCTTCGGCGATCAGGCCTGGCCGGTCTCGAAGCGGCTGATCCTGCCGCCGTCGTCGACGGTGAAGCTCCACCGGGTCTTCATCTCGCCCCAGGTGTCGTTGCTGTACCGCACGAGGAGGGAACGCCCGCCGGCGGACTCGCTGTCGACGTCCATGTGGCCGCGCGAGGAGAAGATCTCCCGGTCGGTCCAGTCGCCGAGGTCACGGTCGGAGCCGTCGTCCGACATGGTGGCGTCCGGCGCGAGGAGTGTCTCGAAGGCCTCCCGGTCATGGGCGTTCACCGCGGTGACGAAGGCCCTGACTGCCGGGTCGCTGAGTCGCGTTGTCTGAATGGTCATGCGAGCCACGCTCACACCGCCTCCCCGACCCCGCCACCCGAACGGCGGCGCGGGCCCGCCGGACCCGGTCGATCGGTGCGACGGTTGAGACCCGGGAGGAAACCGCTGCCGCTGTCTGGACTGGGAGTCACCGTGACCTGTATCGACCGGCGTGATCTTGGCCTGCTGCTGCTCCGTCTGAGCACGGGCGGGGTGCTGACCGCGCACGGAGCGCAGAAGCTGTTCGGCTGGTTCGGGGGCGGCGGCATCGAGGGCACCGGACAGGCCATGGAGGCCATGGGGTACGCGCCCGGGAAGGCGAGCGCGACAGCCGCGGGTCTCGCGGAGGCCGGCGGCGGAGTCCTCCTGGCGCTGGGGCTCGCCACACCCGCGGCCGGTGCCGCGGCGGCCGGCGCGATGGCGGGCGCGGCGGCGGTGCACCTGCCGAACGGGTTCTTCGTGCAGAGCGGCGGCTACGAGTACGCGGCCTCGCTCGGCCTGTCGGCGGCGGGCCTCGCGGTGACGGGCCCCGGCCGGCTGTCCCTCGACCATCTGATGGGCCACGCGGTGAACCGTGGCTGGATGGTGCCGATCGCACTGGGTACGACGGCGGCGGTCACCGCGGTGGTCGTGGGCGTCCGGAACAACCGGGTGCGTCAGGCGCGGGAGGGCAAGCAGGAAGCCCTGTTCGAGGAGTAGGAGTCGGCCCCGCGCACCCGGGGGAGGCTCGCCCCATGGCTGATCACCCCCCGGCGGACGACACCCCGTCCCCGTACACCGGCGCCGACATGTCCGTGCGCAACCCCGACGACCCGGCCGACGATCCGGCCGGTGACCCGCCCGACGACCTGGCCGACGATCCGGCCTGTGACCCGCCCGAGGTCCGCGCCGGGCGTGCAGGGCGCGTCGGCGACGGCATGGACCCCTGGGCCACGATCGACCGGCTGCACGCCTGGCTGGAGGCCGAGCGGGCGCACGGCGGCCGGGAGGGGCTGCTGCTGCGCGTCCTGAAGCTGTCGGAGGAGGTCGGCGAGGTCGCCCAGGCGGTGATCGGCGCGACGGGCCAGAATCCGCGCAAGGGTGTGAGCCACACCTGGGACGACGTCCGCTCGGAGCTGTGCGACGTGGTGATCACGGCGATGGTGGCGCTGCGCACGCTCGCGCCGGACGCGCGCGAGGTCTTCACCGCCCACCTGTCCTCGGTCGCCGCCCGCTCACTCGACGGCCCACCGACGCCGCCGCCCGCCACCGATCACACACCCGCAGGCCCACCGACTCGGACGACCGCCACCCACCACTCGCCGGCCACCCCGCCGACCGCGGCGTCCGCCGCCGACCGCGCACCCGACAACCCGCCGACTCCGACGACCACCACCCACCACACACCCGCCGCCCCGCCAACTCCGTTTTCCACCACCGGCCATCCGCCCGACGGTCCGTCAAAATCCTGACAAGGCGCGGCCTTTCAGTGAGCCCACGCGGCAAGCGCCTGCGGTGACCTGCACTGTTCACTCCGCGGAAAGATTCACGCGGCCTGATGTTGGCGGGCGCGGCTCAGCCTTCTCGTCGACGCAGAGCCGACGAAAGGGTCCCCGTGCAGGACTACGTTTTCTCCTCAGGCCGCAGGACCGCCGCCGTGATCGGCGGTGTGCTGACCCTTACGGCCGTGGGTCTGGGAAGCCAGGCGCAGGCGGCGAGTTACGGCACTCCGAACATCGCGCTGTCCGCGTCGTATCTGTCGGGCGCGGTGGGCGCCACCGGAGATCCGGCCGTGAACGTGACCGTCGCGCAGAGCGGGGCCGACACCGCCGCGCTGGCCGTGACGGTCAGCAAGAGCAGCAAGACCGCGGTGGCGGCCACGGGCGACGCCACCGTCACCGTCACCGGCGCCACCCGGCAGCTCGTGGTCGCCGCGCGCGGCCAGGGCTACACCGACCTCACCGTGAAGGTGACCGGTGTCGACGGCCAGACGGCCACCAAGACGCTGCACTACGCCGCGTCGGCCTCCGTCCAGAACGCCGCCGACACCCGGTACTTCAGCGGCTCCAGCGACGCCTCGGCGGCCGTCGACGTGGGCGGCGGCTACGCGGTCGTCGCGGACGACGAGTCCAACACCCTGCGCCTGTACGACCGTTCGAAGTCCGGGGCTCCGGTCAAGACGTGGGACTTCACCTCCAAGATCGGCGTCTCCAAGGAGATGGACCTGGAGGCCGCCACCCGCGTCGGCGACACGATCTACTGGACGGGCTCGCTCGGCAACAACAAGGACGGCGACTACAAGTCGGACCGCAACACCGTCTTCACGACCACGGTGAGCGGTTCCGGCGCCTCGACGACCCTGACGTACGGCCGTTCGTACAAGAAGCTGCGGGACAACCTCGTCTCCTGGGACAAGGCGAACGGCAACCGCTACGGCTTCGCGGCGGGCACCGCCTCCGGCGAGGTGCCCAAGCAGATCGACGGATTCAACGTGGAGGGCCTGGAGTTCGCGCCGGGCTCGACGACCACGGCCTACGTCGGCTTCCGCGCCCCGCTCGCCCCGGCGGTGCCCGGCGGCAAGGCGTTGATCGTGCCGGTCACCAACTTCGACAAGGTGCTGAGCAGCGGCTCCGCGGCCACCTTCGGCACGCCGATCGAGCTGGACCTCGGCGGTCTGTCGATCCGCGACATCCGCAAGAACGCGGCGAACCAGTATCTGATCGTGGCCGGTTCCTGGGCCGCCGACGACAACTCCGACCCGTACGCCCTCTACTCCTGGGACGGCGACCCGGCGCACGCGCCGGTCAAGCGTCTGGACCTGCCCACCTCGGACCCCGGCGGCTGGGAGGCGATCGTCGACGTCCCCGACCTCACGGTGTCCGGCGCCCGCGCCCAGCTGATCACCGACGACGGCTCGGCCGACCTGTACGGCGACGGCACCGAGGCCAAGGACCTGACCCACGACGAGTGGAAGAAGTCCCGGGCGACCTGGTTCACGGTCACGAACTGACCTGCGGGAGCGGGGCCCGTACACGCCTCAGGGCTCGGCCCCGGTCCGTGGACCGGGGCCGAGCCCTGAGGGCAGACGAGTCGGGCTGTACGCCGGGTTCTGTCGCCCGGTCGCCTCGCGGCGGCCGGGGAGACGGCCATCCATCTAGGGCCGGCGTTGCCGCCGGCCTCGTGCGGTCTACCCGCGGACTCGGGCGGGCAGCCCTCGAACGTCCGCGCAGAGCCGCCTTCTCCTGCGAGAGGGCGGCTCCTCTTGACCTTGCTCCGGGTGGGGTTTACCTAGCCGCCTGAGTCGCCTCAGGCGCTGGTGGTCTCTTACACCACCGTTTCACCCTTACCGGGAACCGGAGTTCTCGGCGGTCTACTTTCTGTGGCACTGTCCCGCGGGTCACCCCGGGTGGCCGTTAGCCACCACCCTGCCCTGTGGAGCCCGGACGTTCCTCGGGAAGGTCCACAAGAACCTCCACGCGGCCGTCCGCCCGGCTCGTCTGCCGTGCCGACCATGGTACCGGGCGGGCGGGACGCCGGGGACCGGCGGTCGCCGTGGCCAGGACGGAGCCCGCGAGGATGAGGGCGAAGGCGGCGAGGATCCCGGGGGTCAGGTGTTCGTCCAGGAGGAGGGCGCCCGCCGCGACCGCGACGGCCGGGTTGACGTACGTGATCACCGTCGCCCGGGTCGGGCCCGCCTCCTTGATCAGTTCCAGGAAGGCCACGAAGGCGACGGCCGTGCAGATGACGCCGAGGCCCGCGAGGGCGGCCAGGACCTGACCGGAAGGTATCGCCTCCGGCCGGGTGGCGGCCGCCGCGGGTGCATAGACCAGGGCCGCCAGCGCCAGGCAGGGGGCCGTCAGGTGCAGCGAGGGCACGTCCTTGAGGCGGCGGGCCACGATGACCGGCGCGGTGGCGTAGCCGATGACCGTCAGCAGCACCTCGACGAGGGACCGGGCGTCGCCGCCGGTCAGATGCGGTGCCGTGAGGACCGCGACCCCGGCCAGGCCGAGGGCGAGGCCGGTGACGCGCCGGGCGCCGAGCCGTTCCGAGTCGCCGAAGAAGCGGGCCGCGGCGACGCCGACGATCGGCACACCGGCGATCAGCAGGCCCGCGGTGGAGCTGGACAGATGGCGTTCGGCGTCGGTGAGGGTCCACCAGGGGACCATGATCTCGATGACCGCGAAGGCCAGCATCGGGCGCCAGTGGGCCCGTACGGTCGCCGTCAGACCGCCCTGGCGGATCGCGAAGGGGAGCAGCAGTACGGCACCGACCGCACAGCGTGTGAACACCACCACCGACGGGGACACCTCGTCCACCGCCACTTTGATCATCAGATAGGGGATGCCCCAGATCACTCCCATCAGGGAGAACAGAAACCAGCCGCGTGCAGTCATACGGGCAGTCTCGGTCACCGGCCCGAGGGGCGTCTTGAACGCTGTTGCGCTCCTGGCGCGGCCGGAAGCACGCTCGTGCGGTAGGCCGCCGGGGTCACACCGAGGACCCGGCGGAACCAGCGGGTCAGATGCGCCTGGTCGGCGAAGCCCACGAGTGAGGCGACCTCGGCGGGGCGCAGTCCGGACTCCAGGAGCCGGCGGGCCCGGTTCACCCGGTGCTGGGCCAGCCATGCGTACGGCGGTATCCCCGTCGTCGTACGGAAGGCGCGCAGGAGCTGATAGCGGGACAGGCCCAGGTCCGTGGCGAGACAGACGAGGGAGGGCGGGTCCTGGAGTTCGCCGGCCAGGCGGTCCCGTACGACCGCGGCGATGTGCGCGGCGCCGGGGACCTCGTCGCGGTCCGGGCGGGCCGTGGAGTGGCGCCGGGTCAGCGCGGCGAGCAGCCACGGGAGGCGGGACTCGGCCTCCAGCGGGTCGGGGCACAGGCTCAGTTCGGTGTGCGCGGCGCGCAGCGCGGCGGCGAGCCCGGGGTCGTCGAGCAGCCCTTCCGGGAAGTGCGGGAGACCGCCGACGGCGCCCTCGGAGAGCAGGGACGGCTCCGCGTACAGGGCGCGGTAGGCGTATCCGTCGCAGGCGGCGGGTCCGCCGGTGTGCATCTCGCCGGGGGCCAGCACGACGATGGACCCCGGGCCGGTCCGCAGGTGGCCGCCGCGGTAGCCGATGAGCTCCGAGCCGCCGACGCTGACGCCGATGGTGAACTCGTCGTGGGCGTGCGGGGCGTAGCGGTGCCGGTCGAAGCGGGCGGTCAGCAGGTCAAGGGGCCGCCCGTCCCGGCCGAGGGTGGCCCGGGTCCAGCGGACCTCTTCCTTGCCGGAGCGTCCGGTCATGGCCGCCTCTCCCCCTTGCCGCCGTGGTCGAACGCGTGGCCGTGTCCGCTCTACGCGTCCAACACCGGCGGCCCCCGTTTCCATGCCGCGGACGGGCCCGCGGATCAAGCGGGTTCGAACTGCGCCTTGGCCGTTCCGGGATCCGCCCGGGTGAGCCGGACCCGCAGGCGTTCCCCCAGGGGCAGCCCGGTCGTACCGCCGGAGATCCGGGCGAAGACCGCCGGGGACTCCAGCTGCACGGTGCCGACGGTGGGGTCGTGTTCCGTCACGTCGACCACGCAGGCCTCGAAGAGCTCGCCGACCCGGTCCTTGAGGAGTGCGGCCTCCACGATGTCGACGCACTCGCGCTCGACGGTACCCGCGCGCCGGCTGCCCTCGGCCATCTCCTTGGGCAGGGCGTCGAGTGCGGCGAGGACCCACTCGGGGGTCGGCAGACCGGCGGCGGCCGCGAGGCAGATCTCCGAGGCGTAGCGGTCGACGAGCCGGCGCAGCGGGGCGGTGCAGTGGGCGTAGGGCGCGGCGACGGCGGCGTGCGCTGTGACCTCTGGGAGCGCCCCGTCGCGGAAGACGGTGTACCCGGCGCCGCGCAGCAGGGTCGTGCACTCCTGGAGGAAGGCCGCGTGGTGCGGCAGGTGCGGGTCGAGGGAGCGGACGAGCTGCGCGTACGAGACGTGGTGGGGCCAGTCGATGCGCAGGGCCCGCGCGGTGCGGCGCAGCCGTCCGACGGCCCCGTCGGGCGCGGCGGGCAGTGTCCGCAGCACGCCGGTGCCGTGGTCGAGCATCAGCTCGGCCGCCGCCATCCCGGTGAGCAGGGAGATCTGCGCGTTCCAGCCGTCGGCGGGCAGCGGGGCCCGGTAGGCGAGTTCGTACGTCCCGTCCTTCTCGACGATCTCCTGCTCGGGCACGTTGAGCGAGATGCCGCCGCGCTCGGCCTCCAGTGCCTCGCGCAGGGTGCCGATGTCCTTGAGCAGGGCGACCGGTTCCTCCGCGGTCCCGTCGTCGATCCTGCGCTGCACGGTCGCGTAGTCCAGTTTGGCCCGGCTGCGGACGAGGGCGCGGCGGACGTCGGTGATCTCGGTGCGGCCGTCCGTGCCGAGGTCGATCGTCCACAGGACGGCCGGGCAGGTCTGGCCCGGGAGGAGGCTCGCGACGCCCTCGGAGAGCCGGGGCGGGTGGAGGGGGACCTTGGCGTCGGGGAAGTAGAGGG
The DNA here is from genome assembly GCF_040607495.1 of Streptomyces sp. NPDC005281. Taxonomy (NCBI): domain Bacteria; kingdom Bacillati; phylum Actinomycetota; class Actinomycetes; order Kitasatosporales; family Streptomycetaceae; genus Streptomyces; species Streptomyces sp. NPDC005281. The sequence continues at coordinate 196,239 of NZ_JBEXGX010000009.1, forward strand.
TCGTCACGCGCCGGTGCGCCTCGGCGTCGAGGGCTCCGCCGGGTGCAACGAAGGCGGCGACGTCGGCGATGGCGTACTGGACGCGGTAGCCGCCCCGCTCGCGGCGGGAGAGGTGCATCGCCTGGTCGAGGTCCTCGGACGTCGGGGGGTCGACGGTGAAGAAGGGGATGTCGGTCGCGTCGTACGCGGGCAGGCGGGCCGGCCGCCCGGCTTCGGCGAGGACGTCGGCCGGGAAACTCCCCGGCACGCCGAGCTCGGTCCGCAGCGCGGCGAGAGCGGCTCGCAGCGGAGCCTGCGGGGCACCGGTGACGCGGACGTGACGGCGAGGCATGGGTCGAGCGTAGGCCGGGGTCATCCGTTGAGCACGCGGAGCGGGGCGCCCTCCGGGCGAGGGGACCGGTTCGCACCCGCCCTGCGCCGGTGGCCGGTACCGCGCGGCGGAGGCACGACGGGGGCCCGCAGGTCCGGCAGGCCCCGCAGGTCCGGCAGGTCCGGCAGGTGCAGCAGGCCCGGCAGGTCCTGGCCGCGCCCGCAGGATCCGGCGCGTTCGGAGGGCCCATGCCGCGGGCGCGGCAGGGGGTGGCGCGTCCGGAGGGTGGGGCCGTGCCGTGGGCGCGGCAGGGGGTGGCGCGTCCGGAGGGTGGGGCCGTGCCGGGCGGAGGGGGCGTTCGGGCGTACGCCGTAGGCTGGCGGCGGTCCGTATCCACCGTGAGGAGAACCAACCGTGCTCGTGCTGCTGCCGCCCTCCGAGGGCAAGGCACCCTCCGGCCGGGGATCCGCGCTCAAGCCGGAGTCGTTGTCCCTGCCCGGTCTCGCGGGGGCGCGTCAGGCGGTCCTCGACGAGCTGGTCGAACTGTGCGTGGCCGACGAGGAGAAGGCCCGCGAGGTCCTCGGCCTGAGCGAGGGCCTGCGGGGCGAGATCGCGAAGAACACGGAACTGAGGACCGCGGGCACGCGCCCGGCCGGGGAGATCTACACGGGGGTGCTGTACGACGCCCTGGACCTGGCCACGCTGGACACTGCCGCCAAGCGGCGCGCGGGCCGTTCGCTGCTCGTCTTCTCCGGGCTGTGGGGCGCGGTGCGGGTCACCGACCGGATCCCCTCGTACCGCTGCTCGATGGGCGTGAAGCTGCCGGGCCTCGGTGCGCTGGGCGCGCACTGGCGTACGCCGATGGCCGACGCGCTCCCCGAAGCCGCGGGCGACGGGCTCGTGCTGGACCTGCGGTCCTCCGCGTACACCGCGGCGTGGCGGCCCACGGGTGAGGTGGCGGACCGGACGGCGACCGTACGGGTGCTGCACGCGCAGCTGGTGAACGGGGTCGAGAAGCGTTCCGTCGTCAGCCACTTCAACAAGGCGACCAAGGGCAGGATCGTGCGGAGCCTGCTCACGGCGAACGCCGCGCCGAAGAACCCGGCGGAGCTGGTGGAGGCGCTGCGGGATCTCGGGCACACGGTGGAGGCGGAGGCCCCCTCCCGGGCGGGCAGGCCGTGGGCGCTCGACGTGGTGGTGAGAGAGATCCGCTGAACGGCGCCCACCGAGACCGCCGTTACAGCCGCGCCCGTCCTGAGACCGCCTTAGCCGCGTCCGTCCCGAGAATGCCGTTACAGCCGCGTCCGTCCCGAGGTCGCGGTCCCAGCCGTGCCCACCCCGCCGCCGTGGTTGCAGCCGTGCCCGTCCAGGCCGCGATGACAGCCGTACCCACCCCGAGGCAGCGGTTCCAGTCTCGTCCACCCCGAGGCAGCAGTTCCAGTCGCGTCCACCCCGAGGCAGCGGTTCCAGTCGCGTCCGCCGAGATGCCGGCCCACAGCCGCGCCCGTCAAGCTGTCGTTGCAGCATGTGCAATGACCTTTGCGCAGGGTGCGTACCCCGGGCAGGATGAGGGCATGACGTCGTCCTCGCCCTCTTCTCCGCACGCCTCCGTGCTGGATCTCGCGCCCGTCGTCCCCGTCGTCGTGGTCGCGGACGCCTCCGACGCGGTGCCGCTGGCCCGGGCGCTGGTCGCCGGCGGGCTGCCCGCGATCGAGGTGACACTGCGGACCCCGGCGGCGCTCGACGCGATCCGGGCCGTCGCGGCCGAGGTGCCGGAGGCGGTGGTGGGCGCGGGCACGGTCCTGACGCCGGAGCAGGTGGCCGAGTCGGTGGCGGCGGGCGCCCGCTTTCTCGTCAGCCCCGGCTGGACGGACCTGCTGCTGGACGCGATGAAGGCGTCCGGGGTGCCGTTCCTGCCGGGGGTGTCCACGACCTCCGAGGTGGTGGCGCTGCTGGAGCGGGGGGTGCGCGAGATGAAGTTCTTCCCGGCGCAGGCGGCGGGCGGCACGGCCTACCTGAAGTCACTGGCGGGACCGCTGCCGCAGGCCCGCTTCTGCCCGACGGGCGGCATCGGCCCCGACTGCGCACCGGACTACCTCGCGCTGCCCAACGTAGGCTGCGTGGGCGGCAGTTGGATGCTCCCGGCCGACGCGGTCGCCGCCCGGGACTGGCGCCGGGTGGAGGACCTGGCACGGGCAGCGTCGGCACTGCGTCGGTAGTCGGGGCCCGGTCCAGTCCGGCTCGACTCGCCCTCGCCCTCGCCCGGACCGTTGCCCGGCCCTCGCCAGGACCGTTGCCCGGCCGCCTCACGCGCGGCCCCGGCTCAGCTCACCCGGATGACCACCTTGCCGAAGGCCGCGCCGCTCTCGTAGTACCGGAACGCCTCCCCCACCTCGTCGAAGCCGAGGACGCGGTCCACGACCGGGCGTGTCCCATGCAGCTCCAGGGCCCTGTTCATGGACTCGAAGTGCGCGCGGCTGCCCACGAAGACCCGGCGGATCGTGGCCAGGCTCGCCGCGTACGCCGCGTTGGAGATCTCGATACCGGGCCTGCGCTCGTTCCCGGTGATCAGCAGCACGATCTGGCCGTAGAGGGCGGCGGCGCGCATCGACTGCTCGATGGTGTCGGGCCCGTTGGTCTCCACGACCAGATCGGCACCCCGGCCGCCGGTCAACTCCCTTACGACATGCCCCCATTCGGGGTTTCGGACGTAGTCGACGACGTGGTCGGCTCCGAGTGCCTTGAGGCGGTCCGCCTTGGCTTCGCTCGATGTCGTCGCGATGACCTCGGCGCCGAGCATCTTGGCGAACCGCACGACGAAGAGGGACAGCGCGCCGGTGCCGAGGGTGAGCACGGTCTGGCCGGGGGTGAGCGGCTCGCCGCCCGTCAGGGAGTGCCAGGCGGTGACCCCGGCGCAGGGCAGACAGGCCGCCTCCTCCCAGGTCAGATGGTCCGGAACGCGTACCGCGGCCTCCTCGCCGAGACAGGCGTACTCGGTCAGCATGCCGTCGAGAGTGGCACCGGGCTGGTCGAAGCGGTCCGGGGTGATCCGGCCGTCCGGCCAGTTCGGGAAGTACGTGCTCGCCACCCGGTCGCCCACCGCGAACCGGGTCACCTCCGCCCCCACCGCGACGACCTCACCCGCTCCGTCGCTCAGCGGGATCACGTCCGGCACGGCCTTCAGCGGGTAGGTCCCCCTCAGGATCAGCAGGTCGCGCTTGTTGAGGGAGACGGCACGGACGCGGACGAGGATCTCGCGGGGCCCCGGTTCCGGGCGGGCCGACTCACGCGGCACAATCCCGTCGACGGTGCCGGGTGTTTCGAGGTGGTAGGCACGCATGTCCGCTCCCTGAGTGGGCTCCCGACCGGTCCCGTCCATGCTGGCCGGACCGGATGCCCCGCTCAATTCCCGGCGAGGTATGGCGAGTACCGCCGTGCCGCCGTCACAGCCGTGACGTACAACTGGTCGCATGACGACCGGTATCTCCGCCGAGCCCCCTCCCTTCGCCCGGGAGTTGCTGCGCTGGCGGCACGCGCGCAGGGTGAGCCAGCTGGAACTCGCCTCCCGCGCGGGCACGACCCAGCGGTACGTCAGTTTCATCGAGCGCGGGCGTTCGGTGCCCGGCAGAGAGATCGTGATCAGACTCGCCGAGTCGCTTGAGCTGACCCTGCGGGAGCGCAACGCGCTGCTCCTGGCGGCCGGTTACGCTCCCGCGTTCGCCGAGTCCTCGCTCGACGCGGCCGCACTGAAGCCCGTACGCGAGGCGCTGGACGGCATCCTCGAGGGGCATCTGCCGTATCCGGCGGTGGTGACGGGGCCGCGCGGTGAACTCGTCGCCGCCAACGCGGCGTTCGACGTCCTGTCCGAGGGAGCCGCTCCCGAGCTGCTGCGGCCGCCGGTGAACGTACTGCGGCTGGCCCTGCATCCACGCGGGATGGCGGCACGGGTGATGAACCTGGACGCCTAGGGCCGGCACATCGTGGAGAACCTGCGGGCCCGCTCCCTGCGCAGCCCCGACCCTGATCTTGACGCTCTGGTCGAGGAGTTGGCACGGTATGTACCGGCGGGCGAGCCCGGCACCGACCATCTCGGCTTCGCCGTGCCGCTGCGACTGCGGTGCCCGGAGGGCGAGTTGAGGCTGCTCACCACGCTCACGTCGTTCGCGACCGCGGTGGACGTCACGCTCGCCGAACTCCATCTGGAGGCGTTCCTCCCGGCCGACACCGAGACCGCCGGGATCCTCCGCGACCGCGCGGCCCGGCGGGGATGAGACCGACGCGACCCCGGAGTCGGCGCGATCCGGGGTCAGCGCAGATGTGAGGTGTCGTTGAACAGCCGGACACTCGCGTTGCCGTCCCCGTAGTACGCCACCGCCGACAGCGACGCCGCCGACAGCTCCATCCGGAACAGGGACTCCGGCGGGGCGCCGAGGGCCAGTCGTACGAGGGTCTTGATCGGGGTGACGTGCGTGACGAGCAGGACCGTGCGGCCGGCGTGGGCGGCGATCAGCTTGTCGCGGGTGGCCGCCATGCGGTGCGCGGTCGCGGCGAAGCTCTCGCCGCCGCCGGTCGGTTCCGCCTCCGGTGAGGCGAGCCAGGCGTTCAGGTCGTCCGGGTGACGCTCGCGGACCTCGCCGAAGGTCAGCCCCTCCCAGGCGCCGAAGTCCGTCTCGCGCAGGCCGTCCTCGATGGCGACGTCGAGGCCGAGCCGGGCGGCGACGGCCCCCGCGGTCTCGCGGGTCCTGGCCAGCGGGGAGGCCACGACGGCCTGGATGGTGCCGCGCGCCGCCAGCGCCGCGGCCACGCGCTCCGCCTGCTCCCGGCCCACGTCGGACAGCGAAGGATCGCTGCCGCCGCTGCCCGAGAACCGCTTCTGCGGAGTCAGGGGCGTCTCGCCGTGCCGCAACAGCACGAAGGTGGCGGGGGCGCCCATGTCGGGGGGTGCGCTCCAGCCTGCGGCGGGCGTGGGGCTCGGGGCGGCGGCCACGTTTCTCGCGGCCCGCCGGTCGTCGCCCGACCTCGCGGCCCGCGCACCGGCCTCCGGCTCCCTGCCCGGTGCGCCGCTCGGCGTCGGCGTGCCGGCCTGAGGGTCAGCGGCTTCGCCGCCGGAGAACAGGGTGGCAGCCTCGGCCGTCGGCCGGCTGCCGCTCGGTGTCGGCTGGGCGCGGAGTTCCTCGCGTCCCTTGCGGGGCGCGTCCGATCCCGCGGCTTCGCCGCCTGTGCGATGCAGGGCCGCGCGGGCCCTCGCCGCGCCCGCCGCCGCGTCGCCGGGCGGGCCCGTCGGCTCGGGTACAGCGGACCGTGCCGCGCGCGCGTCGAGTTCCGCCGTCGACGCCGACGGCGACCACGCCTCGCCTCGCTTGCCGGCGTCCATCGCCTCGTTGGCCAGCCGGTCCGCGTGCTTGTTGCGCTCGCGGGGCATCCACTCGTACGTGACCTGGGAGGCCGGAAGGACCCGGGCCGCCCGGGCCGCCAGGGGCTTCATGTCCGGGTGCTTGATCTTCCAGCGCCCGGACATCTGCTCGACGACGAGCTTGGAGTCCATCCTGACCCTGACCCGCGCGCTCGCGTCGAGGTCGCGGGCCGCCTCGAGACCGGCGACCAGGCCCCGGTACTCGGCGACGTTGTTGGTGGCGACGCCGATGTACTCGGCGCGCTCCGCCAGCGTCTCCCCGGTGGCCGCGTCGATGACCACGGAGCCGTAGCCCGCGGGCCCCGGGTTGCCCCGGGAACCTCCGTCGGCCTCGACGATGAACTCCCGCACGGCCGGACTCCCTACAGGCCGGACTCGGACGTGCGCACCAGGATGCGCCGGCAGTTCTCGCAGCGCAGCACGGTGTCGGGGGAGGCCGCCTTCACCTCGTTGACCTCGGTGATGTTGAGCTCCAGGCGGCAGCCCTCGCAGCGGCGCTGGTAGAGCCGGGCGGCGCCGACGCCACCCTGCTGGAGGCGCAGCTTGTCGTAGAGCTTGAGGAGATCGGCGGGCACCGAGGCGGAGATGACCTCGCGCTCCTTGGTGGCCGAGGCCGCCTCGCCGTCGAACTGCTCGAAGGCCGCGTCACGGCGCCCGGTCGCGTCGTCGATCTTCGCCTGGACGGAGGAGACGCGCTCGGTCAGCTCGGAGACCCGCTCCTGGGCGGACTCGCGGCGCTCCATGACCTCGAGGACGACGTCCTCCAGGTCGCCCTGACGCTTGGCGAGGGAGACGATCTCGCGCTGGAGGTTCTCCAGGTCCTTGGGGGAGGTGACGGCGCCCGAGTCGAGGCGCTGCTGGTCGCGGACGGCGCGCTGACGCACCTGGTCCACGTCCTGCTCGGCCTTGATCTGCTCGCGGGCGCAGTCGCTCTCCTCCGTCTGCGCGGCGACGAGCAGGTCGCGCAGCTGGGTGAGGTCCTTGTTCAGCGACTCGATCTCGGCGTGCTCGGGCAGCGACCTCCGCTTGTGGGCGAGCTGCTGGAGGCGGGAGTCGAGAGACTGGACGTCGAGAAGTCGGATCTGGTCGGCGGGCGCGGCGTTCAGTTGGGGGCTCCTGAGGTTTCGTTGTGTGAGGCCGCGTGGGCGGTCCAGGGGTCGGTGACCGTCCGGGAGACGTGGACGCGCAGTCCCCATCCCTTCCGGTCGGAGATCTCGTCGAGCTGGGCGGCGGCCAGCTCGCACCAGGGCCACTCGGTGGCCCAGTGCGCCGCGTCGAGCAGCGCGAGAGGACTGTGGGCGCGGGCCTCCGACACCGGGTGGTGCCGCAGGTCCGCGGTGAGGAACGCGTCCACGCCCGCGGCGCGCACGTCGTCGAAGAGGCTGTCACCGGAGCCGCCGCTGACGGCGATGGTCCGCACCAGCGCGTCGGGGTCACCCGCGACGCGGATGCCCTGGGCGGTGGCGGGCAGCCGCTCGGCGGCCCGCGCGGCGAGTTCGCGCAGGGTCAGCGGATGGTCCAGCTCGCAGACGCGGCCGAGGCCACGGCGTCCCTCGGGGTCGGTGGTGTCCGGCACGAGGGGCCGTACGACCCTGAGGTCGAGCGCCCCGGCCAGCGCGTCGCTGACTCCCGGGTCCGCGCGGTCGGCGTTGGTGTGGGCGACGTGCAGCGCGATGTCGTTCTTGATCAGCGTGTGCACGACCCGGCCCCTGAAGGTGCCGGCCGCCACGGTCGTCGTACCGCGCAGATAGAGCGGGTGATGGGTGACGAGCAGGCCGGCTTCCAGCTTCACCGCCTCGTCGACGATGTCCTGGACCGGGTCGACGGCGAACAGAACGCGCGTGACCTCCTGGTCTGGGTCGCCGCAGACGGTGCCGACCGCGTCCCACCCCTCGGCCCGCTCCGGGGGCCACAGGGCGTCGAGCGCGGCGATGACTTCAGACAGACGGGGCACGGGGAAAGGCTACCTGCCTCACGTCCCTCTCCGGCCGGTCACGGACCACGGACCCGTGCCGGGCGGGCGGCGGACGCGCGGGACCGTCGCCTGGGCGGCGGGCGGAACACGGTTCCGGCCGTTCACCGCGTACGCATCCCGCCATCGTTCAGCACATCCGCTCCGTTCCCTCAGGCGAATCCCGACTTGGCCACCCTTATGTGTGAAGCACCAGCCCGTCGCTCCCACGCCTGTGCGTGCGAAAACTACCTTCGTCGCCGGAGGTGACCGAACGATGACGGCCGGTGCGAGAGAACCCGTGGTGCGGAGCGAGCGCGCGGACGGCGGCGAGTACGGGGACGCAGCGGGCCGGTGGGCCGCCCCTCCCGGCTGTGTGATCACCGCCGACGGCGCCTACGGGGCACGGCTCGCCCACGACGGCGAGTGCTGGTTCCCGGAGCGCTGGACCCTGGACGGCCCCGAGCCGTACGCCGTACCGCTGCCCGGTCCGCAGCCGGAGGAGCCCGGCGCCGAGGTGCTGCCGCTGTCCGACGGCAGGGTGCTGATCCACCGCGTGGACGACGGGCGCCACGCCTTCTCCCTGCTGTACCCGACCGGGCCGGGCACCGGCGAGCTGTCGCTCGGCGCGGTGGAGTGCCCCGACGCCGGTACCGTCCTGCGGCTGCTGCCGCCCGCGCCGGACGGGGAGCGCGCGTACGCCCTCGCGGTGGGCCGGGGTTCGACGGCGGTGTGGCTGGTGGCGGGCGGCGCGTTCGGCCCGGAGCATCTGGCCGAGGTGCCTGGCCACTGCTCGGGAGGGGTGTGGCTGGACTCCACGGGACGCCTGCTCGCGCTGGACCGTTTCCAGAACGGCCGCACCAAGACCGTGGTCGTCGACCTGGAACGGGGCGGAGAGGTGTCCCCGCTCCTCCAGATCGCCGAGCACAGCAACGACCGGCTGCTCCTGGCGGACGCGGACAGCGGGCTTCTGCTCATCCGGTCGGACGCGCCGTCCCCCGGCCGGGACCGGCTCGGCTGGGGCGTCCTCGGCAGCACCCTGCCCGTCCGGTTCCCGGACTGTCTGAGCGCGACGGGCTGTTCGATCAGCCCGTTCGCGATCCAGCCGGGCCAGGTGCTCACCCCTGAGTCCTGCGCGGTCGCCCTGCGCCTCGACGGACCGGGCGGCACCTGGGTGGGCGTGTGGCGCCCGTCCGAGCGCCGCATCCACCATCGCCCCGCACCCGAGGGCTGGCTGTCCGGCACCGGACTGTGGACCGCGGAGGGGGTTCTCCGGCTGCCGTACGCGACCGGGGCCGTCCCGTGCGGTGTCGCGCTGCTGGATGCGCCCGACGGGGCGGACGAGCCGGCCGCGGAGGAGCCGGCTCCCTCCGGTGTCCCCGCACCACGACCGGTCCCTCTCCAGCAGGCGCCCCTGCGGACCGGCCGCCCGGGCGGTCCGCCCCGGCACGCCCCGAGAACCGATCCGCCCCGGCCGCTCCCGGTCCAGCCGGCTCCGAGGGACGAGGCGGACGCTGCCGTCGACGGGCCCAGGCCGTCGCATGCCGGTGCGGGCCACGCGCCCGAAGGCCCGGAGCCGCTGTCGACGGTGACGAGCCTCACCCCGAGAACCTCGCCCGCCGGGGCGCGGTGGGCGGGCATGGCCTCCAGCCACGAGACGGGCGGAACGGTCCCGCTCGTCGTACGGCTCACCGACGGAAAGGCCGAACCGCTCAGGCCGGCCGTTCCGAGGACCCCCGAGGCCGCCGGACCGGTCCGGCCCAGCCGCTGGACCAGGGTTCCCCTGCCGCACGCACCCCGGACACCCGTACCCGTGACGCCGGCACCCGGGACACCCGCACCCCTGGCGCCCACACCCGGGACACCCACGACCCAGGCACCCGCGCCCCAGACACCCGCTCCCCGGCCCCCGCGTCGGACCGAGTCGGCCGGGACACCCAGCACCGAGCCGAACCTCTGGACCAAGGTCGCCGAGACACCTCCGCCCGGCATGGGACTCAGGACCAGGGCCGACGGGACACTCCCGGGCGGCATGACCGTCGTCCTCGAAACGGCCGAGCCGATTCCACCGGCCACGACGATCGGCACCGGCACCGGCACCGGCACCGGCACCGGCACCGAGGCCATGGTCGACGCCGCGGCCGAGGCCTGTGCCGATCCCGGCCCGGGTGTTGGCGCCGGCGCTTCCGCCGGTGCCTGTCCTGGCATCGGTACGGGCGACTCCGCCGGTGCCGATACGAGTGCGGGCTTCTCCGCGGGTCCCGGTACCGGCGTCGGCGTGGATGCGCGTACCGCCGCCGGTACCGCCCTCGTCGCGTACACCGGCCCCGTCGCCGGCCCGCTCCCGTCCGTCGCGGAACAGCCCCCGACCGAACCGCTCCCGCCCGTCTCGGACCACGGCGTCCGCACCGCCGAACCCCTCCCGGCCGCCGTCGGCCCCGGCCTCTGGACCAGGGTCGCCGAAACGCCCCCGCCCGGCATGAGCCTCGGCGTCAGGGCACGCTCGGCACCCTCGGACCACACCGCTCCCGGGAACGGGAACTCCGACGCGCCGCCGTCCGTCGGCGAGTTCAGGGGCCAGGTCGCTCTGAGGCAGCTCGCCGCCGTACCGCAGGCACCCGCGGAGTCCGGCGGTCCGTGTGTACTAGCCCACACGGACGAGGAGAAAAGGGACGGCACGGGCGAAGAAACGTCACCCTCCGGCTTCCGCGCGATGACGGCACGTTAGACTCCCCCGGCTGTAAAGAAGGATCTTGCATACGGGGTGAACACTTCAATGAACGACTCAAGCACCATGGAAGCGCCGGTCACCGACGTCCACGAGATGTCGGCGACCGCGTCCGAGGGCCACGGCAGACACCGCGGCCCGTTCTCCGGTCACGACGACGAGGCGACCCCTCAGGGGCGCCACCGCAAGCCGTCCGGCCAGCCGGTCACGACGGTCTGACGGTCCGCGGGACAGGCCGGGCCGACCAGCCCGGCACCCGTGACGGACACGGCAGGCACGTCAGGCACGACCGCCCGAGGACGCGACGGCCGGCACGAAGGCCCGAGGGACTCACGGCACGCCGAAACCGGCATACGGCCCCGCTCGCACCATGGCGAGCGGGGCCGTATCCGTGTGTGCTCCCCCAGGTCCCACACGCCTGGGCGCAGTCCGGCTCCCTGCCGCGGCCCGCTCGCCCTCCCCCGCTCCTGACCGGCGGCGGCCGCCCGCTCAGCGAGGAGCACCCTCCCGCTTGAGTCCCAGCACCTCCGCCGCCGCGAACGTCTCGCCGCGCGGGCGGTCCGCGTAGTACGGGGTGAGCAGCGCGTCGAGTTCGTCGTGGCTGAACGTGTCCTGCTTGCTGTCGAACTTCGCCGCCACCCGCGGCCGTTCGACGACCGCGACCATGCCGCCGTGCACCACGAGGAGCTGGCCGTTGACGTGGGCGGCCGCCGGTGAGGCCAAGTAGCCCACGAGCGGGGCGACATGCTCGGGGGCGAGCGGGTCGAGGCCGTCCTCGGGCAGTCCGAACCCGGCGAAGACGTCCTCGGTCATACGGGTGCGGGCGCGCGGGCAGATGACGTTGGCGGTGACGCCGTACTTGGCGAGTGCCAGCGCCGTCGAGGTGGTCAGGCCGACGATCCCGCCCTTCGCCGCCGCATAGTTGGGCTGCCCCGCGGAACCGGCGAGGAAGGCTTCCGACGAGGTGTTCACGATCCGTCCGTAGACGGGCCCGCCGGCCGCCTTCGCGCGGGCCCGCCAGTGGACGGAGGCGAAGTGGGTGGTGTTGAAGTGGCCTTTGAGATGCACCCTGATGACCGAGTCCCATTCGTCCTCGGTCATCGAGAAGACCATCCGGTCACGCAGGATGCCCGCGTTGTTGACGAGAATGTCCAGTTTGCCGAACGCGGTGACGGCCGACTCGACCAGTTCGCGGGCCTGTTCGTGGTCGGCGACGTCCCCGGTGTGGGCGACGGCCCGGCCGCCCCCGGCGCGGATCTCGGCGGCGACCTCCTCGGCCGGGGTGGCCGAGGCCTCGCCCGAACCGTCCCGTCCGGGCTGTCCGTAGTCGTTGACGACGACGGCCGCGCCCAGCCGGCCGAGTTCCAGCGCCTCGGCCCGGCCAAGACCGCGCCCCGCGCCGGTGACGATCGCGGCGAGCCCTTCAAGTGGCAGTGACATCAGGGTCCTTAGCGGTTGTGGTGGAGGACCGCGCCGACGGGTGCCCAGGTCAGATCTCTATGCACGTCCGGAGTGCGGTGCCCGAACGCATCTGGTCGAGCGCCTCGTTGATCCCGGCGAGCGGTACCCGGTGGGTGATCAGGCCTTCGAGGTCGATGCGGCCCGCGCGCCACAGGGCGATCGTGCGCTCGTACGACCGAAGGACGTCCCCGCCTCCGTACATGGAGGGCAGGATGCGCTTCTCGTCGAAGAACAGCTCGAACATGTTGAGCTGGAGGAAGTCGTCCATGGCGCCGGCGCCGACGACGACGAGGGTGCCGCCGCGGCGGGTGTGGTCGTAGGCGGTGCGCGCGGTGGCGGACCTGCCGACGACCTCGAAGACGTAGTCGAAGCCCTCGCCGGCGGTCACCGACTGCTTGGCGTCGGCGAGTTCGTCGGGTGCGACGGCCCTGGTGGCGCCGAAGCCGAGCGCGGCCTCCCGGCGGGAGGCGACCGGGTCGACGGCGACGATCTCGGCGGCTCCCTTGAGCCGGGCGCCCTGGATCGCGGAGATGCCGACGCCTCCGCAGCCGATGACGGCGACCGACGAACCCGCTTCCACGTCGGCGGTGTTGAGGGCCGCGCCGAGTCCGGTGGTGACGCCGCAGCCGATGAGGGCGGCTATGTCGAAGGGCACGTCGTCGGGGATGGGGACCGCGCAGCCCGCGGCGACGACGACCTCCTCGGCGAAGGTGCCGGTGCCGGCGAAGCCGAAGACGTCACCGCCGGGGCGCCTGAAGTTGGGGGTGCCCGCGTTCATGAATCCGGCCAGGCACAGTTCGGTCTGGCCCCTCTTGCAGGAGGGACAGGCCCCGCACGCGGGGAGCCAGCAGATGACGACCCGGTCCCCGGGCTTCACATGGGTGACTCCCTCGCCGACCTCGGTGATCTCGCCCGCGCCCTCGTGTCCGGGCACGAACGGCGCGGGCTGGGGCAGTACGCCGTTCATCGCGGACAGGTCCGAGTGGCACAGTCCCGTGGCCCGTACCCGGACGCGCACCTTGCCGGGCCCGAAGCCCACCGCCTCGACGTCGTCGAGGACCTCGAGTTTGTCCTGGCCTGTCTCGTGCAGTACGGCTGCGCGCATGGTGCGGCTCCCCTCGGGACGGTTCGTACGGGTGTCAGACGTGATCGACGACGGTGTCGGCGAGGACCGGCGCGTCGTCCCGTTCGACCGCGCTCACCGCCACGCGGACGGCGCCGTCGCTCCGCCACATCCGGATGCGCAGGGTCTCGCCGGGGAAGACGACTCCGGCGAAGCGGGTGGTGTACGAGCGGACCCGGGTCACATCGCCGCCGAGCAGGGTGTCGACGACGGCCTTGAGCGTCATGCCGTACGTGCACAGCCCGTGCAGGATCGGCCGGTCGAATCCGGCGAGCTTGGCGAACTCGGGGTCGGCGTGCAGCGGGTTCCAGTCGCCTGACAGCCGGTAGAGCAGGGCCTGGTCCTCACGGATCGCGCGTTCCACGGTCCTGTCGGGTGGACCGGTGGGGGCTTCCAGACGGGCGCTCGGTCCGCGGTCGCCGCCCCAGCCGCCTTCGCCGCGTACGAAGATCTGGGCGTCGTTCGTCCACAACGGGCCGTCGGCGTCCGCCACTTCGGTGCGCATGACGAGGATGGCGGCGGTGCCCTTGTCGTAGACGGCGGCGATGCGCCCGGTGGCGGTGGCGGCGCCCTCGGCGGGGATCGGGCGGTGCAGCCGGACGCTCTGGCCGCCGTGCAGGACGCGGGCGAGGTCGACGTCGACGCCGGGCATGGAGAGTCCGCCGATCACGCCGGGTGAGCCGGCGCCGGCGACGGTGGCGAAGCTCGGCAGGACGTGCAGCCTGGATTCGAGGGTGTACCGCAGCTCGTCGGGGTCGGTCGCGGGAACGCCCGCGCCGAGGCCCAGGTGGTAGAGCTGGACGTCCTTGTGGCTCCAGGCGATCTCGCCGGTCCGCGGTTCCGCTGCGACGGCCTTGGCGGCGTCAATGGGCATGGGGCTCCTGACTCGACTGCGCGAAAGACCTCGATGCGGCCGTCCGCACCGTCGGCCGCACCGAGGTCGACACTGGGCCGTGGAAGACGCTCGTTCTAGAACGCGTTCCAGTACGGCGACCCCTTGTATAGCCCAGCGTTCAGCACTTGTGAAGACTACTGACGCCATGTCAGATTCGGTCGCCGTGCCGGTTCTTACCCCGAACGCGTCGCGGCGGCCGGCCGTGACATTTGTCCCGGCCGATCGCCGACAAGTGCATCTGCCGGGTCACCGCCCCGGACCCCTAGCGTCGTAGTCATGACACAGACAACGGGGACGACGGCGGGAAAGCCGGCGGAGACGTCCGCACCACCGGCGACCGGGACGGCACCGGCGGTGCGCTTCAGGGGCGCGGTCAAGACCTTCGGTGACGTGCGCGCCGTCGCCGGTCTCGACCTCGACGTGGCCGTCGGCGAGACGGTGGCCCTGCTGGGCCGCAACGGCGCGGGCAAGTCGACGGCGATCTCCCTGCTGCTCGGCCTGAACGAGCCGGACGAGGGTTCGGTCACCCTCTTCGGCGCCCGTCCGCAGGAGTCGGTTCGGGCCGGACGGGTCGGCGCGATGCTCCAGGACACCCGGCCGGTGCCGCGGGTCACCGTGCGGGAGCTGGTCGCCTTCGTGGCGGGTCGCTATCCGGCGCCCCTGCCGGTGCCCGAGGCGCTGCGGCTCGCGGGCGTCACGGAACTGGCCGGGCGGCGCGTCGACCGGCTGTCCGGAGGGCAGGCGCAGCGGGTGCGGTTCGCGGTGGCACTCGCCGGGAACCCCGCGCTGATCGTGCTCGACGAGCCCACCGCGGCGCTCGACGTGGAGGCACGGCACGCGTTCTGGGAGTCGATGCGGGCCTACGCCCGGCGCGGTCACACCGTGCTGTTCTCCACGCACTACCTGGAGGAGGCGGACGCGCACGCCGACCGGATCGTCGTCGTCGACCGGGGACGGATCGTCGCGGACGGGACCGGGGAGGAGCTCAGGCGGTCGGCGGGCGGCAACCTGGTCTCCTTCGACCTGGCGGGCCTCGCCGCGGAGAACCTGGCGCTGCTGCCCGGCGTGGTGGCGGTGGAGGTGCGCGGGGATCGGGCCCGGCTGCGCACGGACGACTCGGACGCGACGGTGATCGCGCTGGCCGAACGGGGTGCGATCCGCGGCCTGGAGGTCGTCCCCGCGTCCCTGGACGACGCGTTCCTGGCCCTCACCTCGCACGAACGGGAGACGGTGTGATGTTCGACTATCTGCGGCTCGAAGTACGCCGGACGCTGCGCGACACCGGCTTCGTGATCGGCGGCATCGCGATGCCGGTGATGATGTATCTGCTGTTCACCAACCTCGGCGGGGGCGACGACGGTGCGTGGAGGACCGCGTCGATGGTCGGCATGGCCGCGTACGGGGCGGTCGGTTCGGCGCTGAACACCGGCGGCGGGGTCGCCGAGGACAAGGTGACCGGCTGGCTGCGGCAGCTCCGGGTGACCCCGATGACGTCACGCCAGGTGGTGCTGGGGCGGGCGCTGACCGGTTCGGTGACCGTGCTGCCCGCGATCGTCTCGGTGCTCGCGGCCGGCGGTGTGGTCAACGGCGTACGGCTGGAGGCCTGGCAGTGGGCCGCGACGGCCCTGCTGCTGTGGCTCGGCTCGGTCCCCTTCACCCTGCTCGGCCTCGGCAACGGCTACCGGATGACCGCGCAGACGACGGGTGTCGCGAACATGGTGTGCAATCTGGGGCTCGCGGTGGTCGGCGGCCTGTGGTTCCCGCTCGCCCTCTTCCCCGGCTGGCTCCGCTCGCTCTCCGCATACACGCCCACGAACCGCTTCGCCGAGCTGGGCGTGTCGGTCACCGAGGGCCGGGCGCCGGACCTCACGGCGATCGCGGTACTGATCGCCTGGCTGCTGGCGTTCGGTTCGTACGCTGTGTTCTCGTACCGTCGATCCGCACGAACCGCCTGAAGGGGGAGCTGGACATGCCCTTGATGAAGAGCATCGGCTGTCAGGTCCGCGCGTGGCGGGCCGAGCGGAGCCGCTGGAAGGCCGACATGGAGCGGTTCAAGGCCGAGCAGCGGGCCGCACGCAGGAGCGGCGGGGCGATGCCCGAGAACCCCGGCCCGCCGCCGACCGGCTTCGCGCTGCTGCCGTGGCTGCTGCTGGGGATGGGCGCGTTCTCCAACCTCTTCCAGGGCAGGACGCCGCAGCCCTGGATCGGCGGGGTGGGTCTGTTCGTCTTCAACTCGCTGTACATCTACGTGACGTTCCGCGCGTTCGTGAAGACGAAGCGCGAGGCCCGCTCCACCCGGGCCGCGCTCGTCCTGATGGGAGTGATCACCTGCGGCCTGGCCGTCGGGTACGGGGGAAGCTGGCTGTACTTCTTCCCGCTGCTCGGGCTGGCCACCGGAGCGGTGGTGCGCGGCCCCTGGCTCGGGAAGATCGGGCTCGGTCTGACGGCGCTCGCCGCTGCGGTGTCCGCCGTCCGGGCGGGCTGGGACGCGGTGAACGTCGCCTACGGCACCTTCCTGTCCACGATGGTCACGGCGGCGATCCTCTCCCTCTCCGAGGCGGTACGGGAACTGCGGGCGGCCCGCGAGGAGTTGGCGCGCCGGGCCGTCGAGAAGGAGCGGATGCGCTTCTCCCGCGACCTGCACGACCTGCTCGGGCACACGCTCTCCGTCATCGTGGTGAAGTCGGAGGCGGCCCGCAGGCTGGCTCCCCGGGACATGGACGCGGCGCTCGTGCAGGTCACGGACATCGAGTCGGTCGGCCGGCAGGCACTGACGGAGATCCGCGAGGCGGTCACCGGCTATCGCGAGGGCAGTCTCGCAACGGAGCTGGACGGCGCGCGCTCGGCGCTCTCCGCGACGGGGGTGGAACCGGTCGTCCGGCAGTCGGGCCCGCCCCTGGTCCCGCAGACGGAGGCCCTGCTCGGCTGGGTGCTCCGCGAGGCCGTCACCAACGTCGTACGCCACAGCGACGCGACGCGCTGCGAGATCACCGTCGACGGCACCGCGGACCTCGTCCGTCTGACCGTCTCGGACAACGGCTCCGACGCGTCCCCGGCGGATCCCGAACCGGGCATCGGCGGCACCGGCCTCAAGGGGCTCGCCGAACGTCTCGCGACGGCCGGCGGCTCCCTGCGGGCAGGGCGGACGCCGCGCGGCGGTTTCGAGGTGAGGGCCGAACTCCCCGTGGAGGCGGCCGACTTGACGGAGGCGTCGATCTGAGCGGCGCCGCTCAGGTGGTGCCGGGTCCGAGCAGTGAGTCGGTGAGGCGTTCCGCGGCCGTCCGGTCGAGGGGGGCGTGGCCGAGCAGGAAGCGGTACCAGAACAGGCCGTAGACCTGGTCGACCATCAGGTCCAGGTCCCGGTCGGCGGGGAGTTCGCCCCGTGCGCGGCCGCGGTCGAGGACGTCGTGCAGCAGGGCGCGCCGGGTGCCCGTGTAGGTGCGCAGCAGCTCGGCGAGGTGCGGGTCGGCCGCCGCCTCGCGGACGAGGGTGCGCAGGGCCGGGGCCCAGGGGGCGCGCTGGGCGGCGTCGAAGGTGGCGGCGACGATCGTGTTCAGGTCCTCGCGGAGCGAGCCGGTGTCCGGGGGCGGCACGTCCTGGTCCGCGCGGTCGGTGAGCGCGTCCAGGAGGACGGCGCCTTTCGAGGGCCACCAGCGGTAGAGGGTCTGCTTGCCGACGCCGGCCGCGCGCGCGACGGCCTCCACGGTGATGGGAGCGCCCTTGGACTCCACGAGCAGTCGCAGCGCCGCGTCGAGGATCGCCCGCCGCACGGCTTCGTTGCGCCGTCGCCCGGTGTGCGGCCGCACCGCGACCTCACCGGGGGCGGAATCCTCCGAAGTGCGGTCGCCGGGAGCCTGTCCGGTGGCCGCGTTCCCGGCGGTGCGGTCACCCGGGGCCGGTTCGGAGGTCGCGTTCCCGGCGGTGCGGTCGCCCGGAGCCGGTCCGGTGGCCGCGTTCCCGGCGGTGCGGGGGCCGTCGCCGTCCTTGGCGCGGGCCGGGCTCTTCCCCGGGGCGTCGTTCGCTTCCATGGCTCGATCTTCTCCCATCGTGGCGCGCCGGCTCCGCGAACCCTTGACGAGACCGCCAGTCTCGGCAACACTTTAACGAGACCGCCAGTCTCGTCAAGAGGCTCAGCAGAAGCCTCGCCGCTCCGGAAGGGGAAGCCCCGCCATGAGCACCACCCCGAGCACCACGAACACTCCGAACACCACCGACACCGAGATCGGCGCCTCCCCGAACCTCCCGCTCGCCGGACAGCGCGTCGTGGTGATGGGCGGCAGCTCCGGCATCGGCGAGGCCACTGCGGCCCTCTTCGCCGCGGACGGCGCCGAAGTGGTCGTCACCGGCCGCGACCGGCAGAAGCTGGAGGCCGCGGCCGGCCGGATCGGCGGCAAGACGACCACCTACCGTCTCGACGGCACGGACCCGGCACAGATCGACGCGTACTTCGCCCAGTCGGGCCCGGTGGACCACCTGGTCCTCGCGCTCAGCGGAGCCGCGGGCGCCGGCCCCTTCGCCGAGCTGGACCTCGCCGAGCTGGAGACCGGGTTCGCCGCGAAGTTCTGGCCGTACGTGCGGATCCTGCGGGCAGCCCTGCCCCACCTGCGGGCGGACGGCTCCGTGACGCTGGTGACCGCGGCCTCGGCACGCGCCGCGTTCCCGGGGACGGCGGGTCTCGCGGCGATCAACGGCGCCCTGGAGGCGATGGTCCCTCCGCTGGCCGTCGAACTGGCTCCGCTGCGGATCAACGCCGTCTCCCCCGGGGTGGTCGACACACCCTGGTGGGACGCCGTGCCGGCCGCACAGCGCGAGGTCCTGTTCCAGGGGATCGCCGACACGAGCCCGGTGGGCCGGGTCGGCCGCCCCGGCGACATAGCCCGCGCCCTGCACCTGCTCGCCACCAACGGCTTCGTCACCGGTGTCGTCCTCGACTGCACCGGCGGGGCCAACCTGGCCACGGGCCGCTGACCCCGATGGCCGGACGGGCGCCGTACGGCGACCGTCCGGCCACCGTCGAACCCCCGGGGAATGGGTGGACTTGACGTCCCGACGGGGGCTCGACATGTCCTCCGGCGGCTACGGCGCCCAGGGAGCCGTGACCGCCCAGCTCACGTCGTCCGTCCACGAGGTGGCGCTGTCGAAGGCGTTCGAGCCGCCGTCGCTCGCTATGTAGACGTTGTAGTTGTAGTGCCGGAGGTATCTCGTCGGGTAGTTGTACGACGCGAACGAGGTCCCCGTACCGCTCTTGCCGGTCCCGGCGCAGAACGTGGCGTCCTGTCTGAACTGCGCGGTGCCGACCATGGGTTGGCGGTAGAGCTGGTAGTTGAAGTGCCGCAGGAAGTCGCCCGGGTAGTTCCGCGACTCGAAGGAGTAGCAGGAACTGTCGGCGAGACCCCTGCGGACGATCCAGGTGGCGTCGCCCTTGTCGAGTGCCGAACTGCTCGAGGTGACGGCCGAGACGACCGCCGCGTTGTTCTGGTGGCGGATGTAGTCGCTCGTGCAGCAGGCGGTGGTCGCCCGCAGCGAGATCTCCGACCCGGCCGCCAGCGAGCCCGTGCTGCCGGTCGAGGCGCCGTAGCCGACGGAGACGATGTTCGACTGCACCAGGTTGTCCGCGGCGTCCGTCGGGATGCCCGAGGTCATGACGCCCTCGAAGAAGGAACCGATGGAGCCGTTGCTGTTGTCGCCGCCGGTGCCCAGGACGATCGCGCCCTCCTGATGCATGGGCGAGTAGCCACTGGTGGTGGGTTCACCCCCGGAATAGGTGGTCGTGAGACTGCCCGATTGGGCGTTGCCGTATTTCAGCGCGAAATGGTCCTGACCGTTGTTCTTCAGCAAAGCGGTCACGAAGGGCATCGCCCCGGTTCCGGTGTTCGACGTGTTCTTGCTGTATCCGGCGTCCGACTGGAACAGCCCGTTCTCCAGGTCGGCCTGCACCCACGGGCCCTGGCCGTAGCAGGGCGAGAACCAGCACTCGGTGCCGAAGTTGATCGCGTCCATGTGGCCGTTGCCGGTGTCCAGGTTGTTGGTCTCGGCGTTGCCGTAGTCGAAGCAGCAGCTGCCGTTCACATGGGTGCCGGAGGTCACCATGTACATCCCCTCGGCCGCCCCGTCGGTGGCCACGCCCGAGGTGGAGTTGTCGCGGTAGCCCATGCCGGCCGAGATCTCCAGACCGTAGACCTGGTGGCCGCCGGCGGTCACCGGAAGCGCGTCCGCGGGAGCCCCGACGTCGGCCGCGCCCGCTCCGCCCGCACCCTCGACCGTGAGGTCGTTGTGGCGCGATGACTGGTCGTAGATCTTCGTGATGATGCAGGTGGTGCCCGTACAGAAGGAGTCCTGCGCCGCCGCGTTCGCGTATCCGCCCGCCGCCAGGAGACCGATGTTCGCCGTGGCGCTGTCGGAGGCGCGCTGCACCTGGTAGAGCGAGCCGTTGTACGACGAGTAGAGCGCCCTGACGAGGCTGTGCGCGGCGACACAGGGGGTGCCCGCGGTGGCGTAGATGTCGCAGGGGAGCGAGCCCGCGGCGGCGGCCTGCGGCGCGCCGACAGCGAGAGCGACGACAGCCGCCAGCGCCGACAGCACGGCCAGAGCCGTGTTTCTGAGGCGCTGTAAGCGCACGAAGGATGACAACACGGTGCACCTCTTCCGTTCCTGGTAGGACAGTGCGGGTGTCCGGTCGATATACCGGACATCGTTCGATCGAAATACCGAACCAATTCCCGGTCGAAATGCCGAACGTTTGCGAAAATCGGCCCGGCTCAGGAATTACAAAGGGGAGTGCTGAATTCCGAGGCGATTATTTGCCCGCAGCCGGGGGCCGTCAAGACTCGCGGACTCGACCGAGGCCGATTTTTCGACGGCCCCCGAAGCGCGCACCACGGCCGGCCGGGGACCCGTCCCGCCTTACGCTTGGCCGCGTGAACGAGATGCCCCGGGACCACCGGCCCGCCAAGTCCATCCGTGTGCTGCTCGCCGAGGACCAGGGAATGATGCGCGGGGCGCTCGCTCTGCTGCTCGGGATGGAGCCGGACATCGAGGTGGTAGCGCAGGTGTCCGCCGGGGACGAGATCGTGGACACGGCACTGGTCAGCCGGCCCGATGTGGCCTTGCTGGACATCGAGTTGCCGGGAATGAGCGGGCTGGACGCCGCCGCCGAACTACGGGAGCAGGCACCCGACTGCCGGGTGCTGATCCTCACCACCTTCGGCCGTCCCGGATATCTGCGGCGGGCCATGGAGGCGGGGGCCGCCGGGTTCCTGGTCAAGGACGGGCCCGTGGAGGAACTGGCCGAGGCGATCCGGCGGGTGCTGACCGGGGAGACCGTCATCGACACGGCGCTCGCCGCCGCCGCGCTGAGCGCCGGGCCCAGTCCGCTCACGGCCCGTGAGTGCGACGTGCTGAAGGCCTCGGTGGACGGCGCCACCGTCGCCGACATCGCCGGCAAGCTGCACCTCTCCGAATCGACCGTCCGCAACTACCTCTCCTCCGCCATCGGCAAGACGGGCACCCGCAACCGCATGGAGGCGATGCGGGAGGCCCGCCAACAGGGGTGGCTGTAGCGCCTGTTCGTCCGACGCGGCCGTGCTCGCCACCGGGGTCCGGCGGCGGGCACAGCCTGGTCGTCGCACGTCCGCCCTCGCTACCTCGTCACCTTCGCCGTCCCCGACCCGTAGTGCTTTCCCGTCGGCGCCACGCACACGAACCAGTTCGGCTGGGAGCCGTCCACCGGTCGGATCAGGTCCTCGTAGGACTCACCGAGGCCGGTCCCCGGGGCGGCCTTACCGGCCTTGATCGTCGTACCGTCGTCCCATGTGCAGGTGACCTCCTCGGCGGTCGGGGCGACCTTGCCGATGATGAGTCGCTGAGACGACGCGGCACCACCGGGCCGGTCGGAATCCAATGGCATCGAAGCGGCCTCGATATCGTTGCCCGAGAGCGTGTCCCCGTGCTCCACCGCTCCGTTCAGCACCGTCGTCATCATGTAGCCGTCGATCAAGCGGACGAAGACCCAGCCCTTGCCGACAAGCTCCGAGGCGCCGCGGATTCCCGTCGGGGAGAAGCCGTATGCCTGCATCCGGGTCCACTGACGGCGCGCCTCCGTGTCGTTCTTCGGTGATCCCCACACCAGGACCTGCGCACCCCACTCCTTCCCGTGATCGGTCCCTCGCGCCACGGTGGTCACCTGCGGCCTCAGCACATGCCGCTCCTCGGGCGTCGACGGCCCGGTCACGGCCGGGGCGACCCGCCTGCCGTCCCCGCCCGTCCCCCCCGCCAGCGCCAGCGTCCCCGTGGAGCCGGCGATGACCAGGGCGGCCGCCACCGCCATCGCCCAGCGGCGCGCCCTGCGGCGGCGGCCGCCGCGGAGCACCGCCTGGTACGGGGCTATGCCGATCTCGACCTCGTCCGCCGCCTCGGCCAGCAGGAAGGCGATGTCCGCGTCCGTCGCCATGTCGTGATTCGTCTCCCGGTTCGTGTTCATCGTGTCTGCCCTCCGTGCGTCACCGTGTCCGCCAGGCCCGGTATGACGCGGAGTTTCGCGATCCCCTTGGCCGCGTTGCTCTTCACCGCACCCACCGAGCAGCCCATCGCCTCGGCCGCCTGGCTCTCGCTCAGGTCCTCCCAGTAGCGAAGGACCACCGCCTGGCGCTGGCGCGGAGGCAGTTGAGAGAGGGCGGTGACCAGGGCGCCGCGGTCGTCGGCGCGGGCGATCGGGTCACCGCTGTCGGGAACCTCTCGCGTCAGCCCCGAGTCGTCCTTCGGCGCGAGGAACTCCTTGAGTTTTCTGCGGTGTTTGCGAGCGTGCGCGTTGATCATCACGCGCCGCACATACGCCTCCGGTTCGTCTGCCGAACCGACCCTGCGCCAGGCCACGTACACCTGTTCCAGCGTCGTCTGGACCAGGTCCTCCGCGGCGTGCTGCTCCCCCGTCAGGAGAAATGCCGTACGCATCAGCCGCGGCCAACGGCCGATGACGAAGCTCTGGAACTCCTCGTCCCTAGCCTGTTTCCGATCCCCCATGAGCACCTCCTAGATATTTCAAGGAGTCCACGGACACCGGATTTCGTTGCCTCACCCGCGCGAGATTCTCCGCGGCAGCCAGACGAGCATCAGCAGTGCCCCGGCCAGCAGCATCACCCCGCTGACACGGAACGCCAGCGCGTACCCGGCGGTCAGTGCTTCCCCGGAGACACTTCCGCCCGTACGGGTCGCCGCGATCGTGGACATGATCGCGAGCCCCAGTGAACCGCCCATCACCCGTGAGGTGTTGACCAGGCCCGACACCAGCCCGGCGTCCTCCGGCACGGCGCCCGAGGTCGCGATCGAGGCCAGCGGGGTCGCGGCCAGCCCGGCGCCGGCCATCATCAGGATGCCGGGAAACATGATCGCCGTGAGGTACGGGCCGTCGGCCGTCATGGTCGACTGCCAGCCGAACCCGGTCGCGGCCAGGAGCGTGCCGAGGACCGCCACGTTGCGCGCCCCGACGACCGGCATCAGGCGCGGCGCCGACTTCGAGCCGACGACCACGGCGAGCGAACTCGGCACCAGGGCGAGGCCCGCGCCCAGCGGCGAGTAGCCGAGCACGTTCTGCGCGTACAGCGTCATGAAGAACCACATGCAGAACATCGCCGAGCCGGAGACGAACATGGCCGCGTTCGCCGACGACACCGACCGCAGCCGCAGCAGCTTCAGCGGCATCAGCGGCGCCCGGGTCCGCGCCTCCACGGCCAGGAAGGCCCCGATGAGCGCCGCTCCCGCGCAGAGCGGCACGAGCGTCGCCGCCGCGGACCAGCCCTCGGCCTCCGTCTGCACGATCCCGTACGCCAGGGTCGCCAGGCCCGCCGTCACCAGGAGCGCGCCGGGCAGATCGAGCCGTCGCCCGTCCCCGGCCCGGCTCTCCGTCAGCCGGCGCGCCGCGACGGCCAGCACGATCGCTCCGACGGGCACGTTGATGAGGAGCACCCAGCGCCACGACAGCCCGTCGACCAGCAGTCCGCCGACGAGTCCGCCCGCCGCGCCGCCGCCGGCGCCCACGGCGGTCCAGGTCGCGATGGCCCGGGCACGCGCGGCACCCTCGGGGACGGCCGACGTCAGGATCGTCAGGGTCGAGGGCGCGAGCACCGCGGCCCCCAAGCCCTGCGCGGCCCGCGCGAGGAGCAGTTGGGTGCCTTCCTGGGCGAGGCCGCCGGCCGCCGACGCGAGCGTGAAGAGCGCGAGACCCACCAGGAACATCCGCTTGCGCCCGTACAGGTCACCGGCCCGCCCGCCGAGAAGCATGAATCCGGCGAAGGCGATCGAGTAGGCGTTCACCACCCACTGGAGGCCGGGGGCGCTCAGCCCCAGGTCGGTCCGCATGGAGGGCAGGGCCACGTTGACGACGGACACGTCCAGCACGACCAGGAACTGTCCGGCACACGCGAGCGCGATCACCACCCAGGTGGGCGGGGCGCTACGGGTGGACGTCCGGGTGTCTTCAGCGGCTCGGAGCATGACTGTCATGCTCTCAACCCGCTTACGGTCCTTGCATCAGGATTTCGGCCGAGACCGGAGTACGGCACGAGACCTAGGCCGGGCGGGGGTAGGGGGGCGGGGTTGGACCGGGAGCGGGCCGGCAGGGGCGGGCCGAGGACGGGGGCAGGTCGAGGACAGAGTTGGGCCGGGGGCAGGTCGAGGGCGAGGGTGGTCAAGGGCGGGGTTGGGCCGGGGGCGGATCGAGGGCGACGGAAGGTCGAGGCCAAGGTTGGGCGCGGTCGCGTCAAGGGCGCGGGCAGGCCGAAGCCGGGGATTGGGCCGAGGTTGGGCCGGGGTCGGGTCTCGGTCGAGTCGGGGGGCGCGGGCAGGTCGAAGGCGGGATCTGTGCCGGGGCGGGGCGGTGGGGGGTACTCGGTCAGGTCAGGCTCCCGCTCGTAGCAGCGTGACCACCGCCGCGCCGCCCAGTCCGATGTTGTGGGCGAGTCCGACCCGCGCCCCCGGCACCTGGCGCGCCTCCGCCTGGCCCCTCAACTGCCACACCAGCTCGGCCACCTGGGCGATTCCGGTCGCTCCCAGCGGATGGCCCTTGGAGATCAGCCCGCCGGAGGGGTTCACCACCCAGCGTCCGCCGTACGTCGTCGCCCCGGACTCGACGAGTGCGCCCGACTCGCCCTCCCCGCACATGCCGAGCGCCTCGTAGGTCAGCAGTTCGTTGACGGAGAAGCAGTCGTGGAGCTCCACGACGTCCACGTCCTCGATGCCGAGCCCGGAACGCTCGTACACCCGGCGCGCGGCCTCCCGTGACATCGGCTGTCCGACGACGTCGATGCAGGAGCCGGAGGCGAAGGACTCCTCGGTGTCGGTGGTCATCGCCTGGGCGACGATCTCGACCGCCTTGTCCTCCAACCCGTGCCGCTCGGCGAACCGTTCGGACACGACGACGGCCGCGGCGGCTCCGTCCGAGGTCGGCGAGCACTGGAGCCGGGTCAGCGGCCGGTGGACGGCCTTGGCGGCGAGGACCTCGTCGACGGAGTACACGTCCTGGAACTGGGCGTACGGGTTGTTCGCCGAGTGACGGTGGTTCTTGGCGCCGACGGCGGCGAGCTGTGCCTCGGTCGTGCCGTAGCGCTCCATGTGCTCGCGGGCCGCGTCGCCGAAGATCTGCGCGGTCGGCGGTGACATCTCGAAGCCGTGCCGGGCTGCCATGACACCGTAGTGGCGGGCGACGGGCGACGTGGAGAAGTCCCCGCCGTCGGCACCCGATCCGAGCGATCCCCGCTTCATCTTCTCGAAGCCCAGCGCGAGGACGCAGTCGGAGATCCCGCCCTCCACGAACTGCCGGGCCAGCATCAACGCACTCGCTCCGGTGGCGCAGTTGTTGTTGACGTTGTAGACGGGCACGCCGGTCAGGCCGAGTTCGTAGGCGGCGCGCTGACCGGCGGTGGACGCCTGGAAGCAGTAGCCGACGGGGACCTGCTCCACTTCCGTGTAAGGGATCCCCGCGTCGGCGAGGGCGTTGGAACCGGCCTCCCGGACCATGTCCCAGTACTGCCACTCCCGGGTCTCGGGCTTCTCGAACCTGGTCATACCCACACCGACGACGTACGTCCTCATGACTCGCTCCTAGTCTCGCGGCAGGCCGAGCATGCGCTCGGCCACGACGTTGAGCTGGACCTGGGTGGTGCCGCCCGCGATGGTCAGGCACCGGGAGAGCAGGAAGCCGTGCACGGCGCGCTCGCCCGGCCCCTCGCACAACGCGCCTTCGGGGCCGAGGAGTTCGAGCGCCAGCTCGGCGACCTTCTGCTGGTGTGCCGTCTGCACGAGTTTGCGGACGGAGGCACCCGCGCCCGGATCCACGCCGGAGACCTGGCGGAGGGTGGTGCGCAGCGTGATGCAGGCCAGGGCGTGCGCCTCGGCGAGCAGCGCTCCGAGCCGGGAGCCGTCGGCCTCGGTGGCGGCCGGTATCAGCGCCTCCAGGCCGGTGTCGAAGGTCAACTGGTCGGCCATGTGGACGCGTTCGTTGCCGAGCGTGTTGCGGGCGACCCGCCAGCCGTCGTCGACCTCGCCGACGACCGCGTCCGGGGGCAGCAGCACGTCGTCGAAGTACACCTCGTTGAACAGGGAGTCCCCGGTGATCTCCTTCAGCGGGCGGATGTCGATGCCGTCCGCGTTCTTCATGTCGACGACGAAGTAGGTGAGCCCCTGGTGCTTCGGCGCGGCCGGGTTCGTCCGGGCGAGGAGGATCCCGTGGTCGGCCCACTGTGCCGCGCTCGTCCACACCTTCTGTCCGTTGATCCGCCACCACCCGTCGTCCGTGCGCTCGGCGCGGGTGCGCAGCGAGGCGAGGTCGGATCCGGCGCCGGGCTCCGAGAAGAGCTGGCACCACAGGAGGTCGCCGCGCAGGGTGGGCGGCACGTAGCGCTCCAACTGCCGGGTGGTCCCGTGCGCGATGAGGGACGGCACGACCCAGGTCGCGATGCCCAGATCGCTGATGCGCACCCCGGCTTCGGCCAACTCTTGCTGTATGGAGAGCTGTTGTACGGGGTTCGCGCCGAGGCCGTACGGCGGGGGCAGATGCGGGGCGGCATACCCGGTGGGCGCCAGGGCCCTGCGGGCGTCCGCCGGACCGAGTCCGCGCGCTTGGCCGATCACCGTACGGGCCTCGGCCCGGTGTCCGGCGGCCTCCGGCGGCAGCTCCAGGCGCAGTTCCCTTCGTACGCCGTCGCGCGCGAGCCGCACCGCCCGCCGCAGGTGTCCGCCGCCGGCCCCGAGCAACTGCCGTGCCACCAGGGCCCGGCGCAGATACAGATGGGCGTCGTGCTCCCAGGTGAACCCGATGCCGCCGAGGATCTGGACGCAGTCCTTGGCGCAGGAGCAGGCGGCTTCCAGGGCGGTCCCGGCCGCGAGCGCGGTCGTCAATTCCCGTACATCGGCGGGCTCCTCCGCGGCACGGGCCGCGTCCCAGGTGAGCGCGCGTGCCTGTTCCAATCGCAGCAGCATGTCGGCGCACAGGTGCTTGACGCCCTGGAAGTGTCCGATGGGGCGGCCGAACTGCTCGCGGACCCTGGCGTGGGCGGCAGCCGTGTCCAGCGACCAGGCGGCGGTGCCGCAGGCGTCCGCGGCGAGGACGACGGCGGCGAGGTCGCGGATCAGCGACGGGCCGACCGCGAGAACCCGGTCGGCGGGAACCCGCACTCCCCGGGCCCGGACCTCGGCGGTCGCCCGCGTCGGATCGGCACTGTCGTGCGGCCGGACGGCCAGATCGGCGGCGTCCACCACCAGCCAGAGGACGCGGCCGGAAACGACACCCGCGCCGCGGGGGCCGCCGGACTCAGCATCCCCGCCGAGGGACCCACCGGACACGGCGCCCGCGCCGAGGGAACTCTCGGAGGTGGACCCCTCACCAAGGGGGTTGCTGGACACGGCACCCCCGCCAAGGGAACCACCGGAGGCGGCACCCGCGACAAGGGAACTCCCGGACATGGACCCCATGTCCGCCGACGCCGCCAGCACGAGCACATCCGCGTCGGCGCCGGACAGTACGGGCGGCGCCGTCCCGTCCAGCACGTATCCGCCGTCCACCTCCCGCGCCGTCAGGGAGCCGGTTCCGAACGCCACGGCACCGATCCGCTCCCCGCACCCCAGCGCCCGTACGAGATCAGCGCGCCCCGGAACCCCTACGGAATCGCCCCTCGCACCCGCAGCACGCAGCTCGCCCGATTCACCCGGCTCGGCCGCCCCGCCCGCGAGCTCCGCCGCCAGCACCGCCGTCGCCAGGACGTTCGCGGCGAAGGGTCCCGGCAGTGCGGCCCGCGCGGCCTCCTCCACGACGACGGCGAGATCCACGAGGTCACCGCCACCACCGCCACAGGCTTCGGGAAGGTGTACGGCGAGCAGCCCCTGCGCGGCGAGCGCGTCCCAGAAGGGAGGCCTGCCGCCGCCCGGGGCGTCCAGGAGTTTGCGGACCTCCTCGGGCGGCACGGCGCGGGCGATCCAGCCGCGCACGGCCTCGGCCAGTTCCCGTTGCTCCGGCGTGACCGCGATGCCCATGCGTGCCTCCCGAAAGGCCGAAGGTGCGGGGATGCGCAAAGACCCAAGGTGCGGGGATCCGCGTCAGACTAGAACACGTTCCATTCTGACGATAGGTCAGATACCCATGGATCGGTCAAGAATTCGTTAGTACGCCGAAGCATCGGAATAGTTGCCCAGGCGCACCGGGTTCCTCATGCACGTACCCGCGCGGATCAGCCGACCGACGTCCCCGTGTCCCCTGGATCACCGACCGACCGTCCCGCACCCGCTCGGACCACCCCTCACCCCCCTCTCTCCCGAGAGCTCGCTTTTCTACGGCCTGGAGGCCCCCCGCAATGACGCACACGACGACCGGCAGCACCGCGCGGAGGCCGAGCGGCGCGACCGTGCCGGTGCTCGCCTTCGCGGGCATCGTTGTCGCGGTGATGCAGACCCTGCTCGTCCCGGTCATCAAGGACCTGCCGACGTTGCTGGGCACCGCGCCCAGCAACGCCACCTGGGTCCTGACCTCGACGCTGCTCGCGGGCGCCGTGGCCACGCCGATCATGGGCCGCCTCGGCGACCTCTACGGCAAGCGGCGCATGCTGCTGACCAGCCTGTCCGTGATGGTGGTCGGCGCCCTGGTCAGCGCGCTGAGCAGCACCCTGCTGCCGATGATCGTGGGCCGTTCGCTCCAGGGCTTCGCGATGGGCGCGATCCCGCTGGGCATCGGCCTGATGCGCGACATGCTGCCCCGCGAGAAGCTCGGCTCCGCGATGGCCCTGATGAGCTCCTCGATCGGCGTCGGCGGCGGACTCGCGCTGCCCGCCGCGGCCCTCGTCGCTCAGCACGCGAACTGGCACTCCCTCTTCTACGGCGCCGCCGGCCTCGGCGTCCTCTCGATCGTCCTCACCCTCCTCGTCGTGCCGGAGTCCCCGATGCGGGCCAAGGGCACCTTCGACGTGCTCGGCGCGATCGGCCTGTCCATCGGACTCGTGCTCTTCCTGCTGCCGATCACCAAGGGCAGCGACTGGGGCTGGACCGCGCCCACCACGCTCGGCCTGTTCGGCACGTCGATCGCCGTCCTCCTCCTGTGGGGCGTGATGGAGCTGCGTCTGAAGGCCCCGCTGGTCGACCTGCGCACCACGGCCCGCCCCGCGGTCCTCTTCACCAACCTCGCCTCGATCATGGTCGGCGTCTCCTTCTACGTCGTCTCCCTGGTCCTGCCGCAGCTGCTCCAGCTCCCCAAGGCCACCGGCTACGGCCTCGGCCAGTCGATGGTGAACGCGGGCCTGCTCGTGATGCCGCTCGGCCTGACGATGATGGTCACGGCGCCCGTGTACGCGCGGCTGTCGGCGAAGTACGGCCCCAAGGTCACCCTCATCCTCGGCATGGTGATCATCGGGATCGGCTACGGCGCCGGTCTCGGCCTGATGAACGCCGCCTGGCAGTCGCTGGTCATCGCGGTGATCCTGGGCGCGGGCATCGGCCTCGCCTACTCCTCGCTGCCCGCCCTGATCATCGGCTCGGTCCCGGCCTCGGAGACGGGCGCGGCCAACGGTCTGAACACCCTGATGCGTTCCATCGGGACGTCTGTGTCGAGCGCCGTCATCGGCATGGTGCTCGCCAACACGGCGCACCATGTCGGCGGGGCCGCGATCCCGACCATGCACGGCTTCCGGATGTCGTTCATGATCGCCACGGGTGCCGTCGCGGTCGGTCTGCTCATGGCCCTCTTCCTGCCGGGCCGCCGCCCGGCCACCAAGCCCTCGCTGGTCGCCAGCAGCGAGGAGGACGCGGCGCTGGAGCGGGCGCACGAGGTGCTCGGCGGATTCCACGGCCGGATTCTGAGCGCCGGGGGCACTCCGGTGGCCCGCGCCAAGGTCACCCTGATCGACCGGCGCGGCCGCCAGGCGGGCGCCACCCACTCGGCCGAGGACGGCAGCTTCGCGCTCGCCGTGCCGGCACAGGGCGCGTACGTGCTCGCCGCGCGGGCCGCGGGCCACGGCCCGCTCGCCTCGTCGGCCACGCACGCGGGCGACGACCGGCCGGTCACCCTCGACCTGTCCCTCCCGGGCGAGAACGCCGACGTCACCGCCTGACCTCCGGGGTCCCGCCCGGAGTGATCATTGACACCCCCGCCGCCCACGCGGCGGGGGTGTGGTGCACGATGCTGCGCGTACCCGTTGTTCGCACCGTTGGAGGAACCTCATGTCCGCGGCACCCAAGCCCGAGATCCTCGCCGCCTTCGAGGCCGCGAAGGGGTTCATGCCGCGCGGTGAGGGACTCGCGCTGTACGAGGCCGCCGTCGAGGCCGGCCGGCTCGGACTGCCGCTCCTGGAGGTCGGCACGTACTGCGGCCGTTCCACGATCCTGCTCGCCGACGCGGCCCGTGCGGCCGGGGTGACCGCGATCACGGTCGACCACCACCGGGGCAGCGAGGAGCAGCAGCCGGGCTGGGAGTACCACGATCCGTCGACGGTCGACCCGGAGATCGGCCTGATGGACACGCTTCCCGCCTTCCGCCGCACCCTGCACCGGGCGGGCCTCGAGGACCACGTGGTCGCGCTGGTCGGCCGCTCGCCGCAGATCGCCGCCTTCTGGGGCACGCCGCTCGGCCTCGTCTTCATCGACGGCGGCCACACCGACGAGCACGCGAGCGGCGACTACGAGGGCTGGGCGCCGCATGTCGCCGAGGGCGGCCTCCTGGTCATCCACGACGTGTTCCCCGACCCCGTCGACGAGTTCACCGGCCAGGCCCCCTACCGCGTCTGGCTCCGGGCCCTGGAATCGGGCGCGTTCACCGAGATCGCGGTGGCCGACTCGTTGCGCGTCCTGCGGCGAACCGGAGCAGGGATCTGAGCGCGCGGTTAGAGTCCTTGACGTGTCGTACGTAGGCCCTGACTTCGATCCGCCCCAGCCGCGCCGTTTCCGGCGCGGACCACTCACCGTCGCGCTCGTCGCGCTCGTACCGGGCGCGCTGGCCGGCTGGCTGGTGTACCAGGCCGTGGGAGACAACTCGGGGGGCGGCTCCGACCGGGCCGTTCCCGCGTCGTCGTCGTCCCCGCCCGGCTCCGCCCCCGCCGCCTCCTCCTCCTCTTCCTCCTCCGCGCGTCCGTCCGCCTCGGCGACGGGCGACGCCAAGCCGGGCAAGTCGTCCGCCCCGGCATCCTCCTCCTCGGCGCCCGCCGTCTCGGGCTCGCTCAAGGGCAAGGTCATCGTCATCGACCCGGGGCACAACCCGGGCAACTTCCGGCACACGTCCGAGATCAACCGCAAGGTGAACATCGGAACGAACTGGAAGGCGTGCGACACGACCGGCACGTCGACCAACGCGGGTTACACGGAAGCCAGGTTCACCCTCGACGTCGCGCACCGGGTGCGGGCCATCCTCGAACAGCAGGGTGCCAAGGTCGAGTTCACCCAGGACGGCAACCGTTCCTTCGGCCCCTGCGTCGACGAGCGGGCCCGTATCGGTAACGCGGCGCACGCGGACGCGGTCGTCTCCATCCACGCCGACGGGTCGGCGCAGGGCAACCGCGGCTTCCATGTGATCCTCCCGGCGTCGGTGCACGCGGGTGCCGCCGACACCCGCCCGATCGCCGCCGCCTCGCGCGATCTCGGCGAGCGCATCGCGGGCCTGTTCGTCCGCGAGACGGGCAGCGCGCCCTCCAACTACGTCGGTGACGGCACCGGACTTGTGGTCCGTAGGGATCTCGGCGGTCTCAATCTGTCAACGGTTCCCAAGGTGTTCATCGAGTGCGGCAACATGCGCGATACGAAGGACGCTGCGCTGCTCACCAGTGGCGCCTGGCGTGAGAAAGCGGCACGGGGGATCTCTGAAGGAATCGTTGGTTTCCTGCACGGGTAGTGATCTACGGATCCAACCCGGCGACACCCTGATCGTCCGGACGATAGTGTCGTCCGTACGATAAAGGGCTACCCCCCGCGCTTCACACCGAGTCCCGACAACGGCACCATGTCGGTGACACGGCGCACAGCGATGCCTCACCGACGACGAGACGACTGACGAAGGACCTGAAGTGAATATCCGCTCCCTCACTCGAGGCGACGGCGTGGTGATCGGAGCAGCGGTGTTGCTCTTCATCGCGTCCTTCCTCAAGTACTACTCCGGCTCCGGGTACTACGAGGCACCTACCGCGTGGGACAACCTCGGCGAAGGCCTCGGCCTCTACATGGGCGGGGTCATCGGCGCCGCCCTGATCGTCGTCAACCGCTGCCTGCCGCAGCCGCGCAAGGTCCTCGGGCTCGACCTGGGCGCAGTCGGCGTGGCATTCACCGTGCTCGTCGCCTGGATCCAGTTCTGGTCGCTGGTGGACGTCCCCAACGGCATCAGCGCGGGCGCCGGTCTCATCCTCGGCTTCATCGCGGCCCTCGTCCTGGTCGGCGGCGCCGTCGCGACCCCGCTCGTCCCCGCCCTCCAGGCCGCTCTCATGAGCGCCCCGACCCCGCACGCCCCGCAGCCCTATGGCGCCCAGCCGCAGGGTGGTTACGGATACCCGGGGGCCCCGCAGCCCGGCCAGCCCGGCCAGCAGCCCTCCTTCGGCGGCCAGCCCTCGCAGCCCTCTCAGCCGGCGCAGCCGTTCGGCGGGCAGCCGAGCCAGCCGTCGATGCCGCAGACGCAGACCCCGGCCCAGGACTTCTCGCCGTTCTGGTTCGCCGTCCCGGTCGCGCGGCCGCTCTTCTCGGAGGACGGCGCGCAGGCGCCGATCGCCGAACTGGCGCCGGGCTCCTGGTACCTGGCCGTCGAGCAGCGCGGTGCGACCCTGGTCGCGCAGACGCAGGACGGCCGTCGTGGTGTGCTTCAGGACACCTCGGGGATCCAGCGCGGCTGATCCGCGAATCGCTCTCGCCACGGCCCCTCGCCCTTTCCGGCGGGGGGCCGTTGTCGTACAGTCGCAGCACCCCACGTAACTGACGGGTCGTCAGAATGCTGGCTCTGGAGGCGACATGCGGCTAGGTCTCGCGCTCGGCTACTGGGGGCGCGGCCCCTCGGCGGACCATGTGCCGCTCGCCCAGGAGGCGGAGCGGCTCGGCTACCACTCGGTGTGGACCGCCGAGTCCTGGGGTTCGGACGCGTTCACCCCGCTCACCTGGATCGCGGCGCACACCACCCGCATCCGGCTCGGCACGGCCATCGCGCAGATGGCCGCGCGCTCCCCCACCACCACCGCGATGCACGCGCTCACCCTCGACCATCTGTCGGGCGGCCGCATGATGCTCGGCCTCGGCCTGTCGGGGCCCCAGGTCGTCGAGGGCTGGTACGGAAGGCCGTTCCCGAAGTCGCCGCTGACAGCGACCCGGGAGTACGTCGACGTCGTACGCCAGGTCCTCAGGCGCGAGGGTCCTGTCGAGCTGGACGGACGCTTCCACTCCCACCCGTACCGGGGCGCCGACGGCACGGGGCTCGGCAAGGCGCTGAAGCCGATCACCCACCCGCTGCGGGCCCGACTGCCGATCCTGCTCGGTGCGGAGGGGCCGAAGAACATCGCGCAGACGACCCGGATCGCGGACGGCTGGCTGCCGCTGTACTGGTCGCCGACGCGCCCCCGGGCGTACGAGGCCTCGCTCGCCGGCCTGCCCGAGGGCTTCCTCGTGGCGCCCATGGCCCGGGCGCACGTCTGTGACGACGTCGCCGAAGGGCTGCTGCCGGTCAAGGCGATGCTCGGCTTCTACATCGGCGGGATGGGACACGCGGCCCGCAACTTCCACGCCGACCTGATGGCCCGGATGGGCTTCGAGGAGGAGGCCCGCAGGATCCAGCGGCTGTTCCTGGAGGGACGCCGGGAAGAGGCCGTGCTGGCCGTCCCGGACGCCTTCGCGGACGAGATCTCGCTCGTCGGCCCGCGTGAACGCATCGCCGAGCGGCTGGAGTTGTGGCGCAAGGGCCCGGTGACCGACCTGCTGGTCCTGTCCCCGGACCCCCACACCCTGCGCGTACTGGCCGAGCTGAACTCCTAGGGCCCGTCCGAGCGCCCGTTCCGAACGCCCGTCCGCGTCCCTAGCCGCCGCTGAGCTGGGACGCCGACGGCACCTTGTCCTTGACCTCGGCGCCCGCGCTCTTCCCGGCCTCCTTCACCTTGGTGATGACGTCGTCGAAGGAGTTCGCCACGGAGTCCGTCGAATCGCCCTTGCGCAGCTTGGCGGGCAGGTTCTTGAGCGCGGCGATCCCCGCGGCGAGCGGCGCGACGGCCTTGGACAGCGCGGGGTCGCCCTCGGCGTTCTTCGAGGCGGCCTTGAGCCGGTTGTACGCGAAGACCCCGGCGAGCCCGGCCTTGACCAGGGCGAGCTTGCGGCCCTTGGTGCCCTTCTTGAACTTGCCCGCCTTCCAGGGCTTGACGATCCACTGGTAGGTCGCGCCGGCCGCGAGCCCCGCGTTCGCCACGAAGCGGGTCTTGGCGAACTTCTGCTTCTCGGCCGACGTGGTCGGCGTGGGAGTGGCGGCCATCGGTGCCACGGCGGCGGTGTCCTGTCCGGATCCGCCGCCGCCACAGGCCGTGGCACCGCTGATCAGGACGCAGGAGAGGGTCAGCGCCACGATCAGGCGCCGTATGGGTACGGGCACGGAATCCTCCGGATGAGGGGCGGTTCTCCCCGGTCCGCCGGGTCTCCCGCCTCGCGGGCGAACACGGCTCTTCCCGGCAGCCTCACCCGGGGCCGGGGGCCGGGCCACCCGGCGGGGCCCGTTCGGGTTTCATCCGGGAACGACGGGCAACACGCTGGTCATGTCCTCTAGATATCGCAACGGCTCGAATCAGGCGGGGACGGTCATCGCGATCATCGCGGACGTCATGGCCGTCATCCTCGGTCTCTGGATCCTGATGTATCTGCTCGACGCCAATCGTGGCAACGACCTCGTGCAGTTCATCCACAGCACCGCGAGCTGGCTGGCCGGCTGGTCGCGTGACCTGTTCACCTTCGACAAGGCGTGGGCGCGTGTCGTCGCCGGCTACGGACTCGCCGCCGTCGTCTACCTGTTCATCGGCCACGCCGTCGCCAACCGCATGCACCGCCACTGACCGGCACCGACGGCCGGAAGCACACAGCGGTTCCGGAGTGTCCGGACGGTCCGGGAAGCGAGGACCGTCCGGACCTTCAGCCGGTCGTCGAGCAGCAGTCGGGGTCCAGGCCGGCGGGCAGGCGCTCGCCGCCGAAGACCTCACAGGTGGGCTCGTCGCCGCCGAGCGCGGCGACCGCCAGCAGCAGGGAGCCCGCGGTCCAGGTGGTGAGCTCCTCGGGCCAGACGGCCCGGTCCTCGAAGACATAGCCCGTCCAGTACAGACCGGACTCCGGATCGCGCAGGTGCTGGATGGACTGGAGGATCTCCAGGGCCCGGTCGGACTCGCCGACCGCCCAGAGCGTCAGGGCGAGTTCGGCCGATTCACCGCCGGTCACCCACGGGTTGGGAATCACGCAGCGCACCCCGAGACCGGGCACCACGAAGCGGTCCCAGCCGTCCTCTATACGGGACTTGGCCTCGGCATCGGTCAACGCACCGCCGAGCACCGGGTAGTACCAGTCCATGGAGTAGCGGTCCTTGTCGAGGAACCGCTCCGGGTGCCGCCGGATCGCGTGCCGCAGCGCGCCGACCGCCAGCTCCCAGTCGGGCTGCGGCTCTTCGCGCTGCTCGGCGATGGCGAGCGCACAGCGCAGCGCGTGGTGGACCGACGAACTCCCGGTCAGCAGCGCGTCCTCGACGACCCGTCCGTCGTCCTCGCGCTTCCAGCCGATCTGCCCGCCGGGCTGCTGGAGCCGCAGCACGAACTCGATGGCCGCGTAGACCGCGGGCCACATGCGGTCCAGGAACACGTCGTCGCCGGTCGCGAGGTAGTGGTGCCAGACGCCGACCGCGATGTAAGCGCAGAAGTTGGTCTCGCGGCCGCGGTCGGTGACGTCCTCGAAGTCCCCGTCCGCGTAGGCCGCGTACCAGGAGCCGTCGTCGTTCTGATGCCATGCCAGCCACTCGTAGGCCCGCTCGGCGGCCTCGTGCTCGCCGGCCGCGTCGAGCGCCATGGCGGCCTCGGTGTGGTCCCACGGGTCGAGGTGGTGGCCGCGGAACCACGGGATGGCTCCGTCGGGGCGCTGCACCGCGAGGATCCCGCGCACGGTGGCGGCGGCCTCCTCGGCGGTGAGGACCCCGGGCAGGACGAGGTGTTCTGTCCGCCGGGGAGTGGTCACTTGGTGTCCGTCCCGGAAGCGGCGGTCGCGGAGTCCGCCGTGCCGGCGAGCTCGGGCAGGTGCGGCTTGGTCGCGTACGCCACGAAGCTCTTGCCGATCACCGGGTTGAGCGCCTGCTCGACGACCCGGGTGGCCAGCGGCTTCTTCATGATGTCCCAGACCAGCAGCTTGTGGTACGCCCGCACGGGCAGCGCCTTGTCGTTGTCGACGCCGAACGCGCACTTCAGCCACCAGTACGGCGAGTGCAGCGCGTGCGCGTGGTGCGAGCCGTAGGGCCGCAGCCCGGCCTCGCGGATCTTCCCGAGCAGCTCGTCCGCCTTGTAGATGCGGATGTGGCCGCCCTCGACCTCGTGGTAGGCGTCGGACAGGGTCCAGCAGACCTTCTCGGGGCCGTAGCGCGGCACGGTGATGGCGATGCGCCCGCCCGGCCTGAGCACACGGACCATCTCGGCGAGGACGCCCTTGTCGTCCGGGATGTGCTCCATGACCTCGGAGATGATCACGACGTCGAAGGACTCGTCGGGGAAGGGCAGGGCGAGGGCGTCACCCTCCATGGCCGTGGCGGTGGCCCCGGCGGGCGCCTCCCCGGCCTCCTTCATCGCCGCGAACCACTTCGCGACCTCGCGGATCTCCTCGCCGTTCTGGTCCAGCGCCACGACCTGCGCGCCGCGCCGGTAGCACTCGAAGGCGTGCCGGCCGGCACCGCATCCGAGGTCCAGGACGCGGTCGCCCGGCGCGAGCGGGAACCGGGAGAAGTCGACGGTCAGCACGTGGCCCTGCTTTCGCGGTTGGCTGCAACTAGTTCTTCGGCGGCGGGAGTGTCTTCCGCGGCCCCGGCGCTGTCGGGTCCCGGGGCCGCCGGGGAGCCGGCGTCCGGCGCGCCGCCGCGACCGTCGGTGCCCGCGGCGGCGGCGCGCGAGCGGAGCCGGGACGCGGGGAGGGCCATCGCCGCACGGTAGTGGGCCACCGTGCCCTCGGCCGCCTTGGCCCAGGTGAAGCGCGCAAGGACGCGCTCGCGCCCGGCGGAGCCGAGCCGGGCCCGCAGCGCGGGGTCGCCGAGGAGCCGGCCGAGGGCCGCCGCCAGCGCTCCCGGGTCGCCCGGCGGGACCGCGAGGCAGGTCTCGCCGTCGGTTCCCGCGACCTCGGGGATCGCTCCGCCGGTGGTGGCCACCAGCGGCGTCCCGGTGGCCATCGCCTCGGCGGCGGGCAGCGAGAAGCCCTCGTACAGGGAGGGCACACAGGCGACCTCGGCCGAGCGGACGAGGTCCACGAGCTCGGCGTCGGAGATGCCCTTGACGAACTCGACGGCGCCGTCGAGGCCGTAGCGCTCGATGGCCTGGGCGACCGGCCCGTCCTCGGCGCGCTTGCCGACGACGACGAGGTGCGCGCCCGGGTGTTCGGTGCGCACCTTCGCGAGCGCCTCGACGAGGAACACCAGGCCCTTGAGCGGCACGTCGGCGCTGGACGTGGTCACGATGCGGCCCGGCACCTGGGGCACGGACGGATCCGGCGAGAAGAGGTCGGTGTCCGCGCCGATGTGGACGACGTGGATGCGGTCCCGCTCGACCCGCAGATGGTCGACGATCTCCTGGCGGGAGGTGCCGGAGACGGTGAGGACTGACGGCAGACGGCGCGCGACGCGCTTCTGCATACGGGTGAAGGCGTACCAGCGGCGGACCGAGGCGCGGCGCTGCCAGCCCTCGGCCGCGTCCAGCTCCAGCTGCCGGTCGACGGTGATGGGGTGGTGGATGGTGGTCACCAGCGGGGCGCCGACATCCCCCAGCAGTCCGTAGCCGAGCGTCTGGTTGTCGTGGACGACGTCGAACTCGCCGCGCCGGGCCCGCAGATGGCGGCGGGCGCGCAGCGAGAAGGTCAGCGGCTCGGGGAAGCCGCCGGTCCACAT
The DNA here is from genome assembly GCF_040607495.1 of Streptomyces sp. NPDC005281. Classification (NCBI taxonomy): domain Bacteria; kingdom Bacillati; phylum Actinomycetota; class Actinomycetes; order Kitasatosporales; family Streptomycetaceae; genus Streptomyces; species Streptomyces sp. NPDC005281. Next base: position 234,703 of record NZ_JBEXGX010000009.1, read on the forward strand.
CGTGCCGACCTCGAGGGCGTCGATCCAGTCCCGGTACTCGTCGCGCCCGGGGGTGCGGAAGGGGTCGGGCTGGCGGTAGAGGTCGAGGCTGGGCAGCTCGGTGAGGCTCAGGCCGTCGAGACCCTCGTCGAGCACGGGGTAGGGCTGGGATCCGATGACCTCGACACGGTGACCGAGGCGGGCGAGTTCGCGCGAGAGATGCCGTACATAGACACCCTGGCCGCCGCAGAACGGGTTGCCCTTGTAGGTGAGGAGCGCGATGCGCAGGGGTTGTTCCCCGTCGGCTGCCGCGCCCTTCCCGGGGTCCGCCTCCATGGCCTCAGCGGTCACTTCCGGTCCCCTTCTCCCTGCACTTTCCCGCGAGATTACGCCGGGACGCTAATCTAGAACAAGTTTCAGACTTGATCGTTCACGGAGCATTGAATCTACCGGCAGGTAGCGCCGCTGTGAGCGGTGGATCAGGTGATTCACGCCACGACGGGACGGCGGGATCAGCTGGTCCACTCGGTGGCGCCGCACCCAGCCGGGCCGGCTCGTCGCTCCCTCTCGCTGATGTCACGGAACGGACCCATGCCTGCGGAAGCCAAGGCGGACTCGAAGAACGCGCGACCGGCGCCGGGGGCCAGCACGCCCGCCGCACCGTCCGGCACCGCGCACACCCGGCCGCACTCCATGTCGCATCCCGCCTCTCCCCCGCTCACCGAGCGTCAGGAGGCGCGCCGCCGCCGGATCCTGCACGCGAGCGCGCAGCTGGCCAGCCGGGGCGGGTTCGACGCCGTGCAGATGCGCGAGGTCGCGGAGTCCTCCCAGGTCGCGCTCGGCACCCTGTACCGCTACTTCCCCTCGAAGGTGCATCTGCTGGTCGCCACGATGCAGGACCAGCTGGAGCGCATGCACGGCACGCTGCGCAAGAAGCCGCCGGCCGGGGACACGGCCGCGGAGCGGGTGGCGGAGACGCTGATGCGGGCGTTCCGCGCCCTCCAGCGCGAGCCGCACCTGGCCGACGCGATGGTCCGCGCGCTCACCTTCGCTGACCGCAGTGTCAGCCCCGAGGTCGACCAGGTCTCGCGGCAGACCACGGTGATCATCCTGGACGCGATGGGCCTCGACGACCCGACACCGGCCCAGCTCTCGGCCGTCCGCGTCATCGAGCACACCTGGCACTCGGCCCTGATCACCTGGCTCTCCGGCCGCGCCTCGATCGCCCAGGTCAAGATAGACATCGAAACGGTCTGCCGCCTGATCGACCTGACCGGCCCGCAGGACCCCGGCCGGAGCCGGTAGGGCCCGGAGGGCCGCCGGAGCCGGGAAGACCGGGGCGGTCGCCTGAGCCGGGAGGGCCGGGACTGACCGGAGGGCCGCCGGTGCCGGGGAGACCGGGACGGCCCGGGCGGTCGCCGGAGCCGGGGTCAGCCCACCTGCTCCAACCCGCTCCAGCTGCGCCCGATCGCCTTCTCCTCCGCCCAGCGTTCCAGCAGCCGCCGGGCGTCCGCCTCCGGGGCGGCCAGCGACACCGCCTGGGCGCCCGCCCGTACATGGCGTTCCTGCTGATGGGTGCCCTCGCTGCAACAGGCGCAGAGGAGGCGTACGGCACTGGCCGGCTCGGCGCCGAAGCCGTGCTCGGTGAACAGGGCGAGCAGCGCCTCCAGGTCGGCCGCGTCGCCCGCGGCGACCGTCACCTCCAGGGTCGGCAGCGGCGACTCCTCGAAGAGCGTGAGCTCGTCGAACACGGGAAACGTCGTGCCGTCGTAGACCCGCTCCCCCTTGGGTTCGCCGTCGTGCACCACGATCTCGCCGTACCGCCGCCCGCCCGTGACGGGCACGTTCACCACGCGCCCCCGGGTCGGGCACAACCGCTCGATCCACACGACCTCCCGCTCCCCTTCGGTGTCCAGCCGTACGCAGGCGGCGCCGAAGCGGCCCTCGATCTCGCCCTCCCCGTCGGGGAGTTCGATGCCGAAGCCGCTCCAGGCGTCGCGGGCCGTGGTCCAGTCCCGCAGAATCGTGGCGGCGACGCCGAGGTTCCAGTACGCCGGATCGCCCTCGCCGCGCGGGGCACGGGCCGCCGCCTCGCGTCCGAGCTCGCGGGCCTTCTCCCAGTTGCGCAGGAACTTGTGGGCGAGCGCGGCGTCGTACCACCACACCGCGCTCGGCCCCTCGTCGGGGAAATGCGCGAGCACCCGCTCGTAGAGGTCGGCGGAGCGCTGCCACTCCTCCGCGTCCCACGCCGTCGTCGCTTCGCTGATCAGCTTCCTGGCCTCGGACTTGTGCACGCTTCCCGCCCCGGTCGATCCGTCGAAGCGGCGAGGATATCCGGGGAGCGGCCCGCCCTCGTGCCCGGCCCCGCGCCCTATTCCTCCGGCGGGAACACCGGCTCGCCGCTGCTCAGCAGGGAGATCATGACGGCCTCCACCGGGCAGCCCTCGGCCGCTTCGAGGATCTTCTCGTTGGCGTCGGTCTCCGGCTCGAGGGGGTGGGACTGCATGCCTGCGTCGAGGCGGAAGGCGTCCGGGGCCAGGTGGACGCACTGGGCCGAGCCGATGCAGACCGAGCGGTCGACCCCGACCTGCCAGCGGTCGCCCATCCTCAGGCCTCCCAGCCGGCCGGCAGGTGGATCATCTTGTGCTCCAGGAACTCGCCGTACCCCTCGGGCCCGAACTCCCGCCCCAGACCGGAGTTCTTGTAGCCGCCGAAGGGGCCCAGCATGTCGAGGCTGAAGGTGTTCACCGAGTAGGTGCCGGTACGGACCTGGCGGGCGATGTCGATGCCATGGGCGACGTCCGCCGTCCAGACGCTGCCGCTCAGCCCGTAGTCGGAGTCGTTGGCGATCTTCACGGCCTCGGCCTCGTCGCCGTAGGGGAGAAGGCAGATCACCGGGCCGAAGATCTCCTCCCGGGCGATGCGCATCGAGTTGTCGACGTCTCCGAACAGGGTCGGCTCGACGTACCAGCCGCGGTCGAGGCCCTGCGGACGCCCGCCGCCCGCCAGGATCTTGGCGCCCTCCTCCTGGCCGATGCGGATGTAGTCGAGGTTGCGCCGCTGCTGCCGCTCGGCGACCAGCGGGCCGACCTGGGTGGCCGGGTCGAGCGGATCGCCGACGACCAGCGCGTTCGCCGCCGAGGCGAAGGCGTCCGCGAACTCGTCGTAGCGCGAGCGGGGCACGAGGATGCGGGTCTGGGCCACGCACGCCTGGCCGTTGTTCATCCAGGCAGCCGAGACGATCCCGGGGACGGAGGTGCCGAGGTCCGCGTCAGGCAGGACGACGGCCGCCGACTTGCCGCCCAACTCAAGGGTCACGCGGGTGAGATGACGTGCGGCGACCTCCATGACCCGCTTGCCCGCGGCGACCGAGCCGGTGAAGGAGACCTTGTCGATGCCGGGATGCCCGACCAGGTACTCGCTGACCTCGCGGTCGGCCGGGAGGATCGACAGCACCCCTTCGGGCAGTCCGGCCTCCTTCGCGATCTCCCCCAGCAGATAGGCGTCCAGGGGCGATTCGGGCGACGGCTTCAGTACGACGGTGCAGCCGGTCAGCAGCGCGGGGGCGAGCTTGGCCGCCGCCACGAACTGGGGGACGTTCCACGGCACCACGGCCGCCACCACGCCCACCGGCTCACGGCGGACGAGGAGTTTGCCGAGGACCCCGTCGCGCCTCTCCTCGTACGTGTAGCCGCGCGCGACCGTGATCGCCGAGTCCCACACCATCATCGCGCCGAGGGCCTGCGCGAGGACGCTCCAGGAGTAGGGGGAGCCGTTCTCGGAGGAGATGACGCGGGCGATCTCCTCGTGGCGTACGGCGATGGCGTCCTTGATCCGGGCCACGACCGCGATCCGCTCGCCGAGAGTCATGCGCGGCCAGGGGCCCTCGTCGAACGCCCGGCGCGCGGCGGCGACGGCCCGGTCCACATCCGCCGCCGAGGCGTGCGGCACCCGGCCGATGACCTTCTCGGTGTGCGGCGAGATCACCTCGATGACGTCCTTGCCGAGGGGGTCGGTCAACTCCCCGCCGATGAACAGCTGTCCGTGTTCCACGAGCTCGGTCATGGCCGACTGCCTCCCAGGGGCGCTCTCCGGCACCATGTCTGACGCTTCATCAGATACGAGAACTGATACCAGTTCCGGTGACATGAGTCCACGGCGCCGACGTGCCCCACCATGCGGACGCAACAGTCGACTTGGGCTCCCATTGGAACTCGTTCTAGTTATAGTGGCGGGAATCGGCGATGGGTGGAAGCGCATGACGCAGGTGACCGATCACGGCGGGGGCGTACGGTCGATCAGGGTCCCCATCCCGGACAACCCGCTCGGCCACACGCTGGTGTACCTCGTCGACACCGACGCGGGACCCGTGCTCATCGACACCGGCTGGGACGACCCCGACTCCTGGGACACCCTCGTCGAGGGGATCGCCGGCTGCGGGACCACCGTCGAAGAGATCCACGGCGTGGTCATCACCCACCACCACCCCGACCACCACGGCCTGTCGGGCCGGGTCCGCGAGGCGTCCGGCGCCTGGATCGCGATGCACGCCGCCGACACGGCGATCGTCCGGCGCACCCGGGAGAACCGGCCCGAGCGCTGGTTCGCCTACATGGCCGCCAAGCTGGCGGCCTCCGGCGCCCCCGAGGAGCACATCGCCCCGCTCCGCGAGGCGAGCGCCTCGACCCGCCGCCCCAGCACCCTGCCCGGCTTCTCCCCGGCGCTGCCCGACCGCGAGATCGTCCCGGGTGAATTCGTCGCCCTGCCGGGCCGCCGGCTGCGCGCCGTCTGGACCCCGGGCCACACACCCGGGCACGTCTGCCTCCACCTGGAGGAGACCCACCCGGCACAACTGCCCGGCAACGGCCGCCTGTTCTCCGGCGACCACCTGCTCCCGAGGATCACCCCGCACATCGGCCTCTACGAGGACCCCGACACCCACGGGCGCCCTCCCTACGCGAACGGCATCGAGAGCGTCGGGGAGATCGCCGACCCGCTCGGCGACTACCTCGACTCCCTGGAGCGCGTCGGCCGCCTCGCCCCCGCCGAGGTGCTCCCGGCACACCAGCACGTGTTCACCGACGCCCCTGCCCGGGTCGCGGAGTTGCTCACGCACCACGAGGAACGGCTCACCGGCCTCCTCGCTCTCCTCTCGGTCCCGCTCACGCCCTGGCAGCTCGCCGAGCGGATGGAGTGGAACCGCCCATGGGCCGACATCCCCTACGGATCACGGAACATCGCGGTCTCCGAGGCCGAGGCCCACATACGCCGGCTGGTGAAGCTGGGCCGGGCGGAAGCGGTGACGAGCAGCGATCCGGTGACGTACGTGGCGGTGTGACCCGGCAGGGGCGGCGTGACGCGGCACGGGCGGCATGACGCGGCACGGGGCCGTGTGACGCGGCACGGGGCCGTGTGACGCGGCACGGGGCCGTGTGACGCGGCACGGGGCCGTGTGACGCGGCACGGGGCCGTGTGACGCCATAGGAGTCAGTGCGACTCGGCACGGCGCAGTGTGACGCGGGGCAGGCGGCGGTGCGACGCGACCGCACCGCACAGCAGAGCACCGCACCGCACAGCACCGGGCGCTCAGCCCAGCAGCGCCCGTATCAACTCGTCGGCCTCTCCGAGGAGTTCGACCTCCCGTGTGGTCATCGTCGGGTTGGCCGCCCTGCGCCGGCCCGCCTCCGCGAGCCCCGCCCCGGTCACCTGGTCCTCGTTCCCGTCGAGGAGGGCCTCCAGCGTCTCCTCGGCCACGTCCCCGATCGCCTCGCCGCCGACGGCGACCTGGGCGAGGATCACGGCGGACATCGCCCAGTCGAGACCGGGCGGCCCCTCCTCGGCGTTGGACCAGTCGATGACCTTCGGGCCGTCCGGGGTGAGCATCACGTTGTCGGGGTGGAGATCCAGATGCAGGACACGGACGGCCGGGTCGGCGGAGAGCCGGGCGGGCACGGCGTGCAGCTTGCGCAGCAGCCTGGCCAGCGTGAGGCCCGCCTCCTGGGCGGAGAGCAGCCCCTGCCCGAACGCCTCCAGCATGGTCGGCCCCGACAGCCGCTCCATCACCAGGTCCCCGCGGGTCGCGGCCCGCACACCCGGCACCGGATAGCCGTGCGAGCGCACGTGCTGCATCACCGCCGCCTCGGCCGTCGCGTCGCCCCAGCCGCCGCGGTCCCGCCGCAGCACCCACGCCTCGTCGATCTCGTAGACATCCGCCGAACGCCCCGAGCCGAGCAGTCTCCCCGTTCGCATGAGCCGAACCTAGCGGATGTCGCCCAGGTCACTCCGGGGCCGTGCCCCAGGCAACACCCGGCGGATTCCGGGCGGCCGGTAGAGTGTGCGCGTCGTCATCACACCCTTACGAGGAGAAGCCGGTGCAAGTCCGGCGCTGACCCGCAACCGTGAGCCACCTAGGTGGTGAGCCGGATCGCCTCGCACGGGACGTGACCGGCTCGTGCCCTCGGCAGCCCGCCGACGGCCGGCACCGTCGAGGGATACGGAGCCGGAGCCGCCCGGATGCCTGAGCGTGCCCGGTGCTGCCCGGCTCCCCGCAGGGAGAGTCATGTCTGTTCGCCGCACCGCCGCGGTACTGGCCGCCACCGCCGTCTTCGGGGCGGTCGTCGCACCGGCCGCCTCGGCCGCCGGCTCGTCCCCCTCACCGTCCCCCTCGGCGGCGCTGCCCTCGGGCCTGTTCGGCTCCGCCGACCCGACGTACGACGGTGTCTGGCGGCAGTCGCTCGCGCTGCTCGCCCAGCACACCGTCGGCCAGAGCCCCGACGCCGGTGCCATCGGCTGGCTGATCGGCCAGCAGTGCGCGAACGGCGCCTTCGCCGCGTACCGCGCCGACGCGACCACCGCGTGCGACGCGAAGACACAGGTCGACACCAACAGCACCGCGGCCGCGGTCCAGGCCCTCGGCGCGCTCGGCAACCACGACGAGGTCACCGGCAGGGCCGTGACCTGGCTCAAGTCCGTCCAGAACAAGGACGGCGGCTGGGGTTACATGGCCGGCGGGGCCAGCGACACCAACTCGACGTCCGTCGTGATCGGCGCGCTGAAGGCGGTCGGCAAGAAGCCCCAGAACGTCACCAAGGACGGCAAGTCCCCGTACGACGTCCTGGTGAAACTGTCGAAGGTCTGCGGAGGAGAGGGCGGCGGCGCCTTCGCCTACCAGCCCGACAAGAAGGGCAAGCTGGTCGCCAACGCGGACGCGACCGCGGCGGGCGTGGTCGCGAGTCTGGGCGAGGGTTTCGTGGCGGAGGCGGGCCTCGCGCCGTACGACCGCACGCAGTGCGTCGTCGCCGACACCCCCAACCGGACGGACGCCGGGTCGAACGGCGCCGACTACCTGGCCAAGACGCTCGCGAAGACCTCCTACCTGAAGTCCGCGCTCCCGGGCGCCAAGGACCAGCCCGACTACGGCAACACGGCGGACGCGGTCTCGGCCCTCGCCGCCGACGGCGCGGTCAAGCTCGCGAAGAAGCCGCTCGCCTGGCTGGAGAAGAACTCCGCCGACTGGGCGGCCAAGTCCGGCCCCGCCGCGTACGCGCAGCTGATCTTCGCCGCGCACGCCACCGGCACCGACCCGCGCGACTTCGGCGGCAAGGACCTGGTGGCGCAGCTGGCCGCCACGGGCCCGGCGCCGGTCGCGGCCGGCGCCTCGGCGAGCCCGAGCGAGAAGAAGAACGACGAGAAGAAGGACGGCGGCAACGGGCTCGGCGTCTGGTGGATCATCGGCATCGGCCTGGTCGCGGGTATCGGCATCGGCTTCCTGATCAGCGGCCGCAACAAGAAGCGCCAGCTGTGACCGGCCGTCGGACGACCGCGCCCGCTCTTGCCCTGGCGCTGGCTCTCCTGCTCCTCGTCCTCGGCGGCGCGGGGCAGGCTCGGGCCGTCGGCTACCGCTACTGGTCCTTCTGGGACCTGACCGGCGGAAAGTGGACGTACGCCACCCAGGGCCCGTCGACCGCGCGGCCGTCCGACGGCGATGTCCAGGGCTTCCGCTTCGCGGTGAGCGAGGACTCCCAGCACGCCGTACAGCCGCGCGGGGAGCGGGAGTTCGCCGCGATCTGCGCCAAGACGCCCGCCCGGCACGGCAAGAAGCGGGTGGCCCTGGTCATCGACCCGGGCACGGCCGCCGACGCGCCGTCCGGCGAGACACCGCCGTCCGCGCGCACCGCCTGCGCCCTGGTCGGCCCCGACGCGAGCACCGCGGAGGCCCTGGCGGCGGTCGCCGGTCCCCTGCGCTACGACACCAACGCGCTGCTGTGCGCCATCACGGGCTATCCGGGTACGGGCTGCGGCGACCCGGTCGCGGCCGGCGGACCGACCGCGTCCGCGCGCCCGCACGCCTCGGCGCCGGCCGGCCACGGCCCCTCGGTGGGCCTCTTCGCGGGAGCGGCGGCGGTGGCCGTGCTGGGTGCGGCGGCCGTCTGGCAGGCCCGTCGGCGCAAGGGCTAGGCGCAGCTCATGACGGAGTCCGACCGCGACCGCCCCGCGACGAGGTGGGGCTCCTCCCTGCCCGAACGGCGGCGGCAGATACGGAAGTTGGGGCCTCAGCGCCCGGACCCGGCTGCGGCCGGGGCGACATCACGGCCGAGCGCCGAGCCGGCGGAGCGACCGACGAACGCCGACAAGGCGGAGCCATCGCCGAACTCCAGCCGTACGGAATCGTCACCGATCGCCGGCCCGACAGGATCGCCGCCGTCCGCCGCCCCGGCAGGATCGCCGCCGTCCGCCGGCCCGGCAGGATCGTCACCGTCCGCCACCCCGACAGGGCCGTCACCGGACTCCCGCACCCGCACCCGCACCCGTCCCCGCCCCCACGGCGGTGCGGCCGGTACGAGTCGTACCGCCGCCCCCGCCGCCCCCGCCACGGCCCGTACCGACGCCCCCGCCACGGCCCGTACCGACGCCCCCGCCACGGCCCGTGCCGACGCCCTGCACCCCGGCGCCTGGTGGATCTGGGCCCTGGGGCTCGGCACGGCGGCCTCGCGCACCACGAACCCCCTTCTGCTCGCGCTGCTCATGGCGGTGGCGGGCTTCGTGGTGGCCACGCACCGCACCGACGCGCCCTGGGCCCGCTCCTACACCGCGTTCGTGAAACTGGCCTCGGCCGTCCTCGTCATCCGGCTCGCCTTCGCCGTCTTCCTCGGCTCCCCGATCCCCGGCACGCATGTGATCGTCACGCTCCCGGAGATCCCCCTCCCGCACTGGGCGCAGGGGGTGCGCATCGGCGGCCGGGTCACCGCCGAGGGCCTGCTCTTCGCGCTCTACGACGGTCTGAAGCTGGCCGCCCTCCTCGTCTGCGTCGGCGCGGCCAACGCGCTGGCGAACCCGGCACGGCTGCTCAAGTCACTGCCGGGAGCGCTGTACGAGGCGGGCGTCGCGGTGGTCGTCGCGCTCACCTTCGCTCCGCATCTGATCGCCGACGTCCAGCGGCTGCGCGCCGCGCGGCGGCTGCGCGGGCGCCCCGACCGGGGGCTGCGCGGCCTGCTGCACGTCGGACTCCCCGTCCTGGAAGGCGCGTTGGAGCGTTCGGTCGCGCTGGCGGCGGCGATGGACGCACGCGGGTACGGGCGTACGGCGCAGGTCCCGGCCGCCGTCCGCCGGACCACCGGAGCCCTCACCCTCGGCGGCCTGCTCGGCGTCTGCGCCGGCACCTACGGACTGCTGACCGCCGCGGGCGACACCTACGGCCTGCCGGTCCTGCTGGCCGGACTCGGCGCGGCGCTCGGCGGCCTGTGGCTGGGCGGACGCCGCTCCCCGCGGACGCGGTACCGGCCGGACCTGTGGGGCGTCCGGGCCTGGCTGGTGGCCGGGTCGGGCGCGGCGGTCGCGGCCCTGATGATCGTGGCCGCCTCCCACGACGCCGCCGCGCTGCGCCCCGGCGTCGTCCCCCTGGTCGCCCCCGCACTCCCGCTCTGGCCGGCGGCTGCGGTGCTGCTCGGCCTGCTCCCCGCCTTCACGGCCCCGGCCACCCGTCGAACCCCCGCCCCAGAGGAGTCATCGTGATCCGCTTCGAGGATGTCTCCGTGACGTACGCCGGAGCTGCCGAACCCACCGTCCGGGGCGTGGACTTCGAGGTCCCGGAGGGTGAACTGGTGCTGCTGGTCGGCCCGTCCGGCGTCGGCAAGTCGACGGTGCTGGGAGCGGTGAGCGGACTGGTCCCGCACTTCACGGGCGGCACGCTGCGGGGCCGGGTCACCGTCGCGGGCCGGGACACCCGTACCCACAAGCCGCGCGAACTCGCCGACGTGGTCGGCACGGTGGGCCAGGATCCGCTGTCCCACTTCGTGACGGACACGGTGGAGGACGAACTCGCCTACGGCATGGAGTCGTTGGGACTGGCACCGGCGGTGATGCGCCGCCGCGTCGAGGAGACCCTCGACCTCCTCTCGCTGGCCGACCTCCGCGACCGCCCGATCGCCACCCTGTCCGGCGGCCAGCAGCAGCGCGTCGCGATCGGCTCGGTGCTCACCCCGCACCCGCGGGTCCTGGTCCTCGACGAACCCACGTCGGCCCTGGACCCCGGCGCCGCCGAGGAGGTCCTCGCCGTGCTCCAGCGCCTGGTCCACGACCTCGGCACAACGGTGCTGATGGCCGAGCACCGCCTGGAACGGGTCGTCCAGTACGCCGACCGGATCGCCCTCCTGCCCGCCCCGGGAGCACCTCTGACGCTCGGCACCCCGTCCGGGATCATGGCCGTCTCCCCCGTACGCCCGCCGGTGGTGGACCTCGGCCGCCTGGCCGGCTGGTCCCCGCTCCCGCTGACCGTGCGCGACGCACGCCGCCGGGCGGGAACCCTGCGCGAGCGGCTCGCCACGGCGCCGACACCCCCGCGGCCCGCCACAGCAGGCCCGCCCTCACCGATGCGGCCACGCCCCGCCTCCCCCTTCGCCCTGCGCGGCCTCCTCGGCCGGAAACGCGGCCCGGCATCCGCGGCTGCCCCGGCCGAACCGGCCGTCGTCGAGTCGCTGGCCGTCCGGCGCGGACGCGTCGAGGCGCTGCGCCGGGTCGACCTCGTCGTCGCACCCGGCGAGACCATCGCGCTGATGGGCCGCAACGGCGCCGGGAAGTCGACCCTGCTCGCGGCGCTGGTCGGACTGGTCGAGCCGGCCGCCGGTTCCGTACGGGTCGGCGGGGCGGCACCGCACCGCACGGCGCCGCGGGAGCTCGTACGGCGGGTGGGACTCGTACCGCAGGAACCGCGGGATCTGCTGTACGCGGACACGGTCGCCGCCGAGTGCGCCGCGGCCGACGAGGATGCCGGAGCCGCCGCCGGAACCTGCCGGGCGCTGGTGTCGGAGCTGCTGCCCGACATCGGGGACGGCACGCACCCGCGTGACCTGTCGGAGGGGCAGCGGCTGGCGCTGGCGCTGGCCGTCGTCCTCACGGCCCGCCCCCCGCTGCTGCTCCTCGACGAGCCGACCCGCGGCCTCGACTACGCGGCCAAGGCCCGGCTGGTCACCGTGCTGCGCGGGCTCGCCGCCGAGGGGCACGCCATCGTGCTCGCCACCCACGACGTGGAGCTCGCCGCCGAGCTCGCCGACCGGGTGGTGATCCTCGCGGGCGGCGAGGTCGTCGCCGACGGTCCCACCGCCGAGGTGGTCGTCGCGTCCCCGTCGTTCGCCCCTCAGGTCGCCAAGATCCTGGCCCCGGAGCCGTGGCTCACCGTCGCCCAGGTCGGAAGGGCTCTCGCATGACCACGGCCGACGCGTCCGCAGCCCGCCCCAAGCCCCAGCCCCAGGCCCGAGCCGTCCGTCTCGGTCCGCGCTCCGTGGCCGCCCTGGCCCTGGTCAGCGCCACGGGGGCCGCCGGATTCGCCTGGCCGCTGTTCGCGGGGCCCGGCTCTCAGGTCAGCGCGCACGCCCAGGACGCCCCGTGGCTGTTCGCCGGGCTCCTCGTCCTGCTGGTCGCGGTGGTCGCGGCGACGATCTCCGAGTCGGGACTCGGCCCGAAGGCGGTCGCCATGCTCGGGGTGCTGGCCGCGACCGGTGCCGCGCTGCGCCCGATCGGGGCCGGGACCGCCGGTATCGAGCCGATGTTCTTCCTGATGGTGCTGAGCGGCCGGGTGCTCGGGCCGGGGTTCGGCTATGTCCTCGGGTCCGTGACCATGTTCGCGTCGGCGCTGCTGACCGGCGGGGTGGGTCCCTGGATGCCCTTCCAGATGCTGGCCATGGGCTGGTTCACGATGGGGGCCGGCCTTCTGCCGGGCCCGGACCGGCTGCGCGGCCGCGCGGAGCTGCTGATGCTCGCCGGGTACGGCTTCCTCGCCGCCTTCGCGTACGGCACCGTCATGAATCTGGCCGGCTGGCCCTTCATGGACGCGCTGGCCTCGAACATCGCCTTCGACCCGCACGCCGCCGTCCCCGCCAACCTCGCCCGCTTCGTCGCGTACTGCCTGGCCACCTCCCTCGGCTGGGACCTGGGACGGGCTGTCGTCACCGTCGTCCTGACCCTGACGATCGGCACGACCCTGCTCAAGGCCCTGCGCCGGGCCACGCGCCGGGCGGCTTTCGAGAGCCCGGTGACGTTCGACCCCCGGTGATCCGGGACCCACGTCACACCGCCCGGCAGCACCGCGTGGCCTCCCCCGCACCGTCCGTCAGGGGCGGGGTGAAGCGGCCCACAGGGCCCACATCACATACGAAGCGCCTTCGTAGATCAAAGCGCGGGACGTGAACACACGCCCACCCCCTCTGACCTGCGGCTTGAGGGCCACATCACATCGCGGGCCTTTCTCCCGAATGCGACCATAACTAGTAAAAAGGGTCATTGCGGACGGGTTTCGAACCTGTTTCTCTGGAGCAGTCGCCAGGCGCCACGAGCCCACCCGGGCCGCGGCGCCGACGTACGCCCCCTCCACTTCACGTGGTCACGGCGTACGAGCGACTCCATGTCCCCGAGGAAACAGGTTCTCCGTGTCCGTCGCTGTCATCCGTCGCATCGTCTCTTCCCCGAAGAAGGCCCTCGCCGGTACCGCCGTGGCCGCCGCCACCGCCGGTATGGTCCTGGCCGCGGCGCCCGCCCAGGCCGCCACGCCGACCGCCGCCTCCTCCGCGAAGTCGGTCGCCCACGCGATGATTCCGGACGCCTCGCAGTTCAACGCCTTCAGCAAGATCGTCGAGCACGAGAGCGGCTGGAACATCAGCGCCACGAACTCGTCTTCCGGTGCGTACGGCCTGGTCCAGGCCCTGCCCGGTTCGAAGATGGCCTCCGCCGGGTCCGACTGGAAGACCAACCCCAAGACCCAGATCAAGTGGGGTCTCGACTACATGAACTCCCGCTACGGCAGCCCCACCGGCGCCTGGAGCTTCTGGCAGGCCAACGGCTGGTACTGATCAGCCCAGCACAGCAAGGCGGCACCCCGTTACGGGGCTGCCGCCTTTCTCGTACCCCGGGCCAGGCCCCCCGCGCCCCCGCCCCAGCTTCTTTCGCCCCCTCCGCCCCTACCCTTCCCACCCCTGGGGCTCCACCCCTGGGGCTCCGCCCCAGCCCCCGCTCCTCAAACGCCGGAGGGGCTGAAATTCACCACCGCACACCCGCGGCCGGGATCCGACCGAAGAGGCTGAAATTCACCCCCGCACCCAAGCCACGGTCCACCCGCGGCCGGGATCCGGCCGAAGGGACCGTGCCGGTACATCGATGCCCGTCGCCACCGACGCTCACCCCTCACCCAACGGCGACGGGCTGATGCACCGGCACGGCCCCGACCCACCCGCCGGAGCTGAACCCGAACCGCGAGCGAACCATGGTGGACTGACCTCCATGACCACGCAGACGGACGCGCCGCACGACTCCGAGTCACGAGGCCTGCGGCTCGTACCCGCGCTGCTGTCGCTGACCGTGGTCAGCGGGCTCATCGACGCGGTGAGCTACCTCGGCCTGGGCCACGTCTTCACGGCGAACATGACCGGCAACGTGGTGGTGCTCGGCTTCGCGGCCGCCGGAGCCCCCGGCTTCTCCGTACCGCACACGCTCACCTCACTGTGCTGCTTCCTCGCAGGCGCCGCGACCGGCGGCCGAACCGCCGTGCGGCTGGGCGACGGCTCCCGCCGCACCTGGGCCCGCGCCGTGTTCGCCGCCGAGGCCGTCCTGACGGCCGCCTGCGCGGCGGTGGCCTTCGCCGCCCCGCACGCCACCGCCACCACCTACACCGTGATCGCCGTCACGGCGTTCGCGATGGGCCTGCGCAACGCGACGGTACGCAGACTCGGCGTCGCCGACCTGACGACGACCGTCCTGACCATGACCCTGACCGGCCTGGCCGCCGACTCCCGCCTCGGCGGCGGCGCGGGCCGTCACTCCCCGCGCCGGACCGCCTCCGTACTGGCGATGGCCGCGGGCGCCCTCCTGGGCGCGTGGCTGGTCCTGCACCACGGCCTCGCCCTCCCGCTCCTGATCGCCGCACTCGTACCGGCCGCACTGGCGGCAACGGTCTCCGGCCGGGAGTGACTTCTCGGCCCGAGCACCGGCGAAGCCCGTGTACGAGGACCGGCGAGGACCGGCGAGGCCCGCCGACGGCACCCGGGGACCAGACGCCAGCCGACACCTCACAACCGCTGAATGATCGTCCCGGTCGCCAGCCCCCCACCCGCACACATCGTGATCAGCGCGAACTCCTTGTCGCCGCGCTCCAGTTCATGGAGGGCCGTGGTGATGAGACGAGCCCCCGTGGCCCCCACCGGATGCCCGAGCGCGATCGAGCCCCCGTTGACGTTCACCTTCTCCAGGTCCTGCCCGAAGACCTGCGCCCAGCTCAACACCACCGACGCGAAGGCCTCGTTGATCTCGACGAGGTCGATGTCCTTCAGCGACATCCCGGCCTTGCCGAGCACGGCCCGGGTGGCGTCGATCGGGCCGTCCAGGTGGAAGTGCGGATCGGAACCCACCAGCGCCTGGGCCACGATCCGAGCCCGCGGCCTCAGCTTCAGGGCCCGGGCCATCCGCTTGGACGCCCACAGGATGGCGGCCGAACCGTCCGAGATCTGGGAGGAGTTGCCGGCCGTGTGAACGGCGGTCGGCATCACGGGCTTCAGCTTCGCCAGTGCCTCCATGGACGTGTCGCGCAGCCCCTCGTCACGGTCGACGAGCCGCCACATGCCCTGCCCGGCCCGCTGTTCGTCCTCGGTGGTGGGCACCTGCACGGCGAACGTCTCCCGCTTGTACCTCTCCTCGGACCAGGCGACGGCGGCCCGTTCCTGCGAGATGAGCCCGAGGGAGTCGACGTTCTCGCGGGTCAGTCCGCGATGGCGGGCGATGCGTTCGGCGGCCTCGAACTGGTTCGGCAGATCGACGTTCCACTCGTCGGGGAACGGCTTGCCGGGACCGTGCTTGGACCCCGAGCCCAGCGGCACCCGCGACATCGCCTCGACACCGCAGCTGATCCCGACGTCGATGACGCCCGCCGCGATCATGTTGGCGACCATGTGGGAGGCCTGCTGCGAGGAGCCGCACTGGCAGTCGACCGTCGTGGCCGCCGTCTCGTAGGGCAGTCCCACCGTCAGCCAGGCGGTGCGCGCGGGGTTCATCGACTGCTCGCCGGCGTGGGTCACCGTTCCGCCGACGATCTGCTCGACGCAGTCGGCGGGGATGCCGGTGCGGCCGAGGAGTTCACGGTAGGTCTCGCCCAGGAGATAGGCGGGGTGCAGATTGGCGAGCGCGCCACCGCGCTTGCCGATGGGGGTCCGTACGGCTTCGACGATCACGGGTTCCGCGGCCATGGGGGCTCGTCCTCTCCTCAGGCCTGCCCGGCGGCCAGGCCCAGCTGACCCGCGCAGCGCGGGGCGTCCCGGCCCACCCACCGCGCAGAACTAGAACGCGTACCAGTTCTGCGTGCAGTTTGCTGAGCGAACCCCCCGCGCCGCAAGGGTCGTGCAGCCCCAGAAGTCGTGATCTGTACGAATCCTGCACGCAATTGGGAGCCCCCCACCTCTTGCCACTTGTAGAACTCGTTACTACCTTCACGGCGGTTCCCTATTCCTGATGGACCGTCAGAAGCGCCCCTGGAGTTGCCGATGTCCTGTCCAGCGCTGCCCGACGGGTTCGATTTCACCGACCCCGATGTGCTGCACCACCGCGTACCCCTCCCGGAGTTCGCCGAGTTGCGCCGGGCCGAACCGGTCCGCTGGATCCCGCAGCAGCCCGGTGTCGCCGGCTTCGAGGACGACGGCTACTGGGCCGTCACCCGGCACTCGGACGTCAAGTACGTCTCGACGCACCCCGAACTGTTCTCCTCGTTCCTCAACACCGCGGTCATCCGCTTCAACGAGCACATCCAGCG
The DNA here is from genome assembly GCF_040607495.1 of Streptomyces sp. NPDC005281. Lineage (NCBI taxonomy): Bacteria > Bacillati > Actinomycetota > Actinomycetes > Kitasatosporales > Streptomycetaceae > Streptomyces > Streptomyces sp. NPDC005281. Next base: position 250,964 of record NZ_JBEXGX010000009.1, read on the forward strand.
CGAACAGATCGAGGTCCAGCGGCTGATCATGCTCAACATGGACCCGCCCGAGCACACCCGGGTCCGCCAGATCGTGCAGCGCGGCTTCACCCCGCGCGCCATCCGCTCCCTGGAGGACGCGCTGCGCGCCCGGGCCGGCTCGATCGTCGCGAACGCGCTCGCGCGGGCCGCCTCCGACGGCTCCTTCGACTTCGTCACCCAGGTCGCCTGCGAACTGCCGCTCCAGGCGATCGCCGAGCTCATCGGCGTCCCGCAGGAGGACCGCGTCAAGATCTTCGACTGGTCCAACAAGATGGTGGCGTACGACGATCCGGAATACGCGATCACCGAGGAGGTCGGCGCCGAGTCGGCCACCGAACTCATCTCGTACGCGATGAACATGGCTGCGGACCGCAAGCAGTGCCCCGCCAAGGACATCGTCAGCACACTGGTGGCGGCGGAGGACCAGGGGAACCTCGCGTCCGACGAGTTCGGCTTCTTCGTCCTGCTGCTGGCGGTGGCCGGCAACGAGACGACCCGCAACGCCATCACGCACGGGATGCACGCCCTGCTCACCCACCCCGACCAGTGGGACCTCTACAAGCGGGAACGGCCGAAGACCACCGCCGAGGAGATCGTCCGCTGGGCGACCCCCGTCGTCGCCTTCCAGCGCACCGCGACCCAGGACACCGAACTGGGCGGGCGGCGGATCAGGAAAGGGGACCGCGTCGGCATCTTCTACTCCTCCGCCAACAACGACCCCGAGGTGTTCGAGAGCCCGGAGGTCTTCGACATCACCCGTGACCCCAACCCGCACCTCGGCTTCGGCGGCGGCGGTCCGCACTTCTGCCTCGGCAAGTCCCTGGCCACGCTGGAGATCGACCTGATCTTCAACGCGATCGCGGACGCGATGCCGAATCTGCGGCTTACGGGCGACCCCCGCCGCCTCCGCTCCGCCTGGCTGAACGGTGTCAAGGAACTCCAGGTCAGCCACGTGTAGCGGGCGCCCCACGCTCGGGCCGGCGGCCTCCCGGCACCGCCGGCCCGTCCCGAGGGAGGCAGGGGCCACACCCCCGCGCTCGCCCCTGCCTCCCCCGAGACCGGCACCCGCACCCGCACCCGCCCCGAACGCACACCGGCCCGCCCGGGGCGCGTACCGGATCACCCCGGGGCGCGTGACCGGATCAGCCCGGTGTACGACCCAGCGCGCGGACCGGCGCCTCCGCCCCGGCCCCGGCCCGTTCCGCGGGCGTCCCGGGTCTCGGGCCCGTGAGGAGATGGGTCACCCCGAAGCCCGCCGCGACCACGGCCGCGCCGCCGACGGCGTCCAGGACCCAGTGGTTTCCGGTCACCACGATCGCGGTGAGGGTCAGAAGCGGGTGCAGCAGGCCCAGCGCCTTCATCCACCATCTGGGCGCCAGCACCGCGATGACGGCCCCGCACCACAGGGCCCAGCCGAAGTGCAGCGAGGGCATCGCCGCGTACTGGTTGGTCAGCGCGGTCAGGGCGCCGTAGTCGGGCTTGGAGAAGTCCTGCACGCCGTGCACGGTGTCGACGATGCCGAGTCCCGGCATCAGGCGCGGCGGGGCGAGCGGATAGAACCAGAAGCCGACGAGGGCGAGCAGGGTGGCGTAGCCGAGGGCGGAACGGGCCCAGCGGTAGTCGGGGGACCGGCGGACGTAGAGCACGCCGAGGACGGTGAGCGGGACGAGGAAGTGGAACGACTCGTAGTAGAAGTCGAAGAAGTCCCGCAGGAAGGCCGCCTTCACCACCGCGTGGTTGGCCCAGACCTCGATGTCCATGCGCAGGAAGCGCTCGACGGCGAGTATCTGCTCGCCGTGCTGTTCGGCGGTGGCCCTGCCGCCGGATGCGAGGCCGCCGGTCGCGGCGAGCCTGATCTGCTGGTAGGCGGAGTACCCGACGCGGATCAGGAGCAGTTCGAGCAGCAGGTTCGGGCGCGCGAGGACCCGGCCCGACGGCAGCAGCGGGAGCCGCTTCCACCGGGTGGGGACGGGCGCCGTGGGACCGGTGGGCACCGGGGCCCGGTAGTGCTCGGAGGTACGGGACAGGAACGGTACGGCGGTGGCGGCGGCCAGCGCCGCGATCAGCACCAGGTTGTCGCGCAGCGGGTCGAGCACCGGCATGTCCGGCAGCATCATCCGGGCGGGCAGTGTCATGACGAGGACGACCGCGGCGGGCCACACACCACGGTCCGAGGTCTTCCGGCCGGTCCGGCCGGCGAGCGCGAGCAGCACCCACAGCAACTGGTGCTGCCAGGTGGTGGGTGAGACGACGACGGCGACGCAGCCGGTCACCGCGACGGCGAGCAGCAGCTGCCCGTCGTGGGCGTAGCGCACCGCGCGACGGAGTCCGACGACGGCCACGGCCGCGCCGAGCGCCAGGAAGAGGGCGATCTCCAGCGGTCCGGTGAGGCCGAACCGCAGCAGCGCGCCGTGCAGGGACTGGTTGGCGAGGTCGTCGGCGTCCTTGCCGAGGCCGACGCCCGCCAGGTGGTGCACCCAGTACGTGTTGGAGTCGTGCGGCATCACGGCCCAGGCGAGCGCGGTGAGGGCGGCGAAGGCGGCACCGGTGGAGGCTGCGGCGCGGCGGCGTCCGGTGAACCAGAGCAGCGGCGCGAAGAGCAGCACGGTCGGCTGGAGGGCCGCCGCGAGCCCGATGAGGACCCCGCACGAGCGCTCGCCGCGGACGGCGAAGCAGCCGAGCAGGACGAGCAGCACCGGAATGATGCTGGTCTGGCCGAGGTAGAGGGCGTTGCGTACGGGGAGCGACAGCATCAGCAGGCTGACGGCCACCGGCGCGGCGAGCAGCGACGTGCGTCTGCTCACAGGGGGCGGCAGGCCGCGGGCGGCGACCAGCCCGAGGGCGACGACGAGCAGGAGGGTGCCGAAGGTCCAGCCCCAGCCGAGGGCCTGTTCGGCCGCCCGGGTGAGGGGTTTGAGGACGAGGCCGCCGAACGGGGTGCCGGTGAACCGCGTCGAGTCGTACAGCGAGCCCTTCACGTGCAGTACGCCGTTCGGGCCGACCCAGGTCTCCAGATCTGTCAGCCGGTCCGCCTTGGGCGTGCCGAGGACGACGGCGACCTGTCGTACGGCCAGTATCGCGGCGACGGCCCAGAGCCCGACGCGGAGCGCGCGCAGCCGTGCTCGTACCGTCTCCGGCGCTCGCCCGAAGCCTTCGCCCGGCCGTCCGCCGTGCTCCACGTTCGCCACGCCCCGTCGCCCCTCCGTCCCATTGGTCGGCCCGCGTCTCACAGATCCCTTATGTCAACCCATATCAGGACCCTACGAGGCACGGCCACCTCCGTCGAAAGAAGTGGGAACACTTGATCGACCCGGCAGGCTCTCCCCTTTTGTCCGGATCACGACGGCCGGCGGAGGGTCCGGTTCCCCTTCGGGCTCGGGACATGGATCACAGAAGACGCTTCACGAGGACCCCTTCGGCCACCCCGTCGCGCCTGCATACACGGGCTTTATGCGCGCTGCGCGGCGGGTCGCGCACTCCACGTGACAGGGACGAACCGTCCTAAGGTCGCTTTTCGGCCCGCCTCCGGGCGAGCCGAAGGTCCGCTCCCGGGCGGACCCGTCCCTGTCCCCGGCGAAAGGAACGCCCTTGCCGACCGCGACCCCTGCGGCCCCCGCCGTACGCACCCCCGCCCCCGTCCGCCCCGTCTCCCCCGAGGTCACCGTCACCGACCCCGCGCTCGTCAGGCGCGCCGTGAAGGCGGCGGCGCTCGGCAACGCGATGGAATGGTTCGACTTCGGCGTCTACAGCTACGTCGCGGTGACCCTGGGCAAGGTCTTCTTCCCCTCGGGCAACCCGACCGCCCAGCTGCTCTCGACCTTCGGCGCCTTCGCCGCGGCCTTCCTCGTCCGCCCGCTCGGCGGCGTGGTCTTCGGCCCGCTCGGCGACCGGATCGGCCGCCAGAAGGTCCTCGCGCTCACCATGATCATGATGGCGGCCGGCACGTTCGCGATCGGCCTGATCCCGTCGTACGCCACGATCGGTGTCGGCGCTCCGGTCCTGCTGCTCGCGGCCCGTCTGGTGCAGGGCTTCTCCACCGGCGGCGAGTACGCGGGCGCCTCGACCTTCATCGCCGAGTACGCACCCGACAAGAAGCGCGGCTTCCTCGGCAGCTGGCTGGAGTTCGGCACGCTGGCCGGATACATCGGCGGCGCCGGTCTGGTGACCCTCATGACCGCCCTGCTCTCCACCGAGGACCTGCTGTCCTGGGGCTGGCGCGTGCCGTTCCTGATCGCGGGCCCGATGGGCATCCTCGGCCTCTACCTGCGGATGCGCCTGGAGGAGACCCCGGCCTTCGCCGCGGAGATCGAGAAGTCCGAGGCCGCCCGGCCCAAGGTGCCGCTGCGCGAGATGATCACCGGCCAGTGGCGCACCCTGCTGCTGTGCATGGGCCTGGTGCTCGTCTTCAACGTCACCGACTACATGCTGCTGTCCTACATGCCGAGCTACCTGACCAGCGAGCTCAAGTACGACGAGACGCACGGTCTGCTCGTGGTCCTCGGCGTGATGGCGCTGATGATGATCGTGCAGCCCTTCGCGGGCGCCCTGACCGACCGGTCGGCCGCCGCCCGGTGATCGCCGCGGGCTGCGCCGGCTTCCTCGCCCTGTCCGTCCCGGCCCTGCTGCTGATCCGCCAGGGCAGTCTGCTCGCCGTCGCGCTCGGCATGGGCGCCCTCGGCCTGCTGCTGGTCTGCTTCACCGCCGCGATGCCCGCCGCGCTCCCGGCGCTCTTCCCGACCCGGGTCCGCTACGGCTCGCTCTCGATCGGCTTCAACGTCTCCGTCTCGCTCTTCGGCGGCACGACCCCGCTGGTCGTCACCGCCCTCGTCGGCGCGACCGGGAACATGATGATGCCCGCGTACTACATGATGGCCGCGGCCGTGATCGGCGGTGCGGCCGTCTGGTTCATGAAGGAGTCGGCGGGCCGGCCCCTGCCGGGCTCGGCGCCCGCCGTGGAACCCGCGGACCGCTGACACCCGCGGCCGGGAACCCGTCGGCCAAGAGGCACTGATCCTGTCGGCGCGCGGGGCCCGAATCCCGCTGGCACGAGGCGGCGCAGGCGGCTAGGTTCGAACCAGGAAGTCCTTAGCGCATCTAACTAGGCATATGAAAGGCCCGGTGCATGAGCGACTCGCAGCTCTGGAACGACGTCGACGCCCACTTCACCACCCTCCTGGCCCCCGCCGACGAGATCCTCACCGCCGCGCTGCGCGACAGCGACGCGGCGGGACTGCCGCCCATCAACGTCGCGCCGAACCAGGGCAAGCTGCTCCGGCTGCTCGCAGAGATGCAGGGCGCCCGCCGCATCCTGGAGATCGGCACGCTCGGCGGCTACAGCACGATCTGGCTGGGCCGCGCGCTGCCCGCCGACGGGCGGCTGATCACCCTCGAGTACGACCCCCGGCACGCCGAGGTCGCCCGCGCCAACCTCGCGCGGGCGGGCCTCGACACGATCGCCGAGGTGCGGGTGGGCCCCGCCCTGGAGTCCCTGCCGAAGCTGGCGGACGAGAATCCGGAGCCGTTCGACCTCGTCTTCATCGACGCGGACAAGGTGAACAACCCCCACTACGTCGAGTGGGCCGTCCGGCTCACCCGGCCAGGCAGCGTCATCGTCCTCGACAACGTGGTCCGCGGCGGCGCGGTCACCGACGCGACGAGCACCGACCCGAGCGTGCGCGGCACCCGGGCCGCGCTCGAACTGATCGCCTCCCACCCGAAGTTGGACGGCACGGCGGTGCAGACGGTGGGCAGCAAGGGATACGACGGGTTCGCCCTGGCCCGCGTACGGGCCTGACCGCCCGGACCCTCGCCGCACCACCCCGCACCGAACAGCCCCGCACCGCCGGACCGGTCCTAGACCTCGTGGTAGAAGCCCACGTTCACGGTGTGGGGCCCGGTGCGGTCCTGGATGACGAGTTCACCGGAGCCGCCCGCCGGGAGTCTGGCCGTCCCGCCGTACGGAAGCGGCTGGGGCTGGAGCCCGGTGAGGATCAGCCGTACCTCGGAGGACGGCTCCACGTGGGAACCCCGGAGCCAGGTGACCTGCCAGGAGCCGTCCGGGCCGCACTGGAACTCCAGGTGCACCCTGGAGACGAACAGCCAGTCGTCGGGGGTCGCCAGACGGCACACGGCCCGGTCCCTGCCCACCCGCAGCATGGCTCCGGGGTCGCTCGGCGCGTCGGCCATCTGCATCCCGGCCGTCGCTCCGGCGTCCGCTCCGGACACCGAGGCCATGGTGAGTTCGAGCACGCGCGCTCCTTCGTGAGGTGCTGGTCCAATTGTCCCGCCGGGGAACGTGGTTGCCCCGTCGCCGCCGCATGATAATTCGAGCTTCACCGTCGCCGTGTGACGTCCGGCACAATGGACTCATGACCGAGCGCAAGCCACCCGGTGTCAGCTTCGAGTCCTGGGTCGACCGGCAGATCCGCGAGGCGGAGTCCCGCGGCGAGTTCACCGAACTCCCCGGCGCGGGCAAGCCGCTGCCGGAGGTCACCGACACCCCGTACGACGAACTCTGGTGGATCAAGCGGAAGATGGCCCGTGAGGGGCTTTCGGTCCTGCCGCCGACCCTGGCCCTGCGCAAGGAGGCGGAGGACGTGATCGCGGCGGTTCCCGCGGCTCGTTCGGAGCGGGCGGTGCGGCGGATGATCGAGGACGTCAACACCAAGATCCGCGAGATCATGTTCAAGCCGCCGCCGGGACCTCCGCTCGGGCTCAAGCCGTACGACGTGGAGAAGATCGTCCAGGAGTGGCGCACCGCCCGCGAGAGCCCGGCCCCCGGCGGCCCGGAGCCCGACGAGCGGGGAGAGCCCGGATCCACGTGAGAGCGGGGCGGACGCCGGGACGCCAGCCTGCCAGGAGGCCGGGGCCCAGGACCGCCGGACCGCCAGGAGGCTGGGACGCCGGGACGCCGGAAGGAAAGTCCGGCCGGAGTCGTCGGCACGATGAATTCCTCGGCCGAACGCGGAGGTGACCGGCGGCCCGCGCGAACGCGTACGGTCGCGAGAGGCGGCGTGCCGCCCCGCGGGTACGGCGGGGCGGCACAAGAGCGTGAGGCCGCGTCCCGGGGCATGGTCCGGGACGCGGCCTCACTCCACCGGGGAGATGTCCGGCCCGGTCAGATCCGCAGGAGCCGCTCGGTCATCTCGCGGTAGTCCCGCAGGGCGAGCCGGAGCCGCTCGGTGTCGGTGTCCGTCGCCTTGCCCGCGTCGCCGGACTGCCAGGACGTGCGCAGGTCGCGCCGCCGCCGGGTCACCGCTTCCGTGAACCGTCCCGCGAGCTCCTCCAGCACATGGTCGGCCTCCTCGACGGACGCCTGCGGCCCGTCGACGAACCCGCCGACCGCGTGCCGCATCCGCATCGAGAACTTGTCGTGCTCGTCCAGCGGCAGCATCCGCTCGTCCCGGCCGGCGGCATCGCCCGCACGGTCCTCGGGGTCCGCCGGGCCGCCCCCGGAGGGCGTTCCCCCGGTGCCACGGGGCACGGGGCCCTCGGACAGGCCGGACGCGGGCCCGTCGCCCGTACGGTGTGCACGGCCCTCACCCGCGGCTCCTCGGCCGTCCGTGTCGGCGCCCGTCGTCGCACGGGCAGCCGTACCGGTCCTGGCCGGCCGCGCGGCCTGTCCGTCGCCGTTCACGGCCCGGTCGCCGTCCCGGCCCGGGTCGCCCGGGGCGGGCTCGGCGGACGCGGGATCCACCCGGCCCTTCAACGCCTCGCGGCGCGACACCTCCTCGGCCTCGGGGCGGTTCTCGCCCGCCCGGTCGTCCGCGGGACGCTCGGCGGGTACCGGGGTCACCCGGCCCTTCACGCCAGTGGGCTCACGGGGTTCCGCGGGGCCCGGCGGCACACGGCCTTTCATGGCGGCGGCCTCGCGGGACGGGTTCCGCTCGGGGTCCTGGTCTGGCTTCATGGCGCTCACCTTCCTCAATTCCCCTTCGCCTGGCGCCTGTTGAAGGACCAGGGCAGATGGGAACGAGTGTCGGGGTTGGAGTTCCTGGTGCTGCTCTCGGCGCTGTCGCCGTTCTTCATGCTCTCGGCGTTCTCCGTGATCTCGGCGCTCTCGGCGTTCTCCGTGATCTCGGCGTCCGCCCGGCGCGGCGAGGTGTCCTGGCGGGTCGGGGTCATCAGTTCGTCGAAGAGGTCGCGGGCCTCCAGCATGGCCGCGCGCAGTTGCTCGGTGTCCCCGCCGCCGTTCCGGTCCCCGCCGCCCGTGCGGGCCAGCGCGGCGCGGTGCACGCGACGGTAGCCATGGACGTGGTGTCCGTGGTGGACGGAGAGCGCGGAGACCTGCTCCTCGTAACGCTCTCCGTCGGGGAATCCGCGTACCCCGGCCAGCTCGCCGAGCAGCCGGTCGGCCTCGGCCACCGCCTCCTGGGGAGAGTCGACGAAGCGTTCCTGGGCGGCCGTCCAGCCGGCCGAGTACCGTTCGCGGGCCGCGGGTTCGAGCGGCCGCTCGCGCAGGTCGCCGTGCCGCTTCACCCGCTCGTTGAGGTCGCGTTCGGCGGCCTGGGTGTCGCCGTCGTGCCGGGCGACGGTCCTGTCGTACTCCGGTCCGAAGCGCCGCCGCAGAGTGCGCCCGCCCGGCGGCCTTCGGGCGAGGAGAGTCAGGGCGACCGCGACAACGGCAATGGCCGCCACGATGATCAGAGTGATGATCACGCCTGTGGACATAGGTGCCTTCCCGGGTTCTCGACCCAACGGGCCGGTTCTCGAACCGGGTTGCCCGGAACCCGCTCCTCAAACGGCCCCGGGCACGGCACGGGCCTCAACACCCGTTCCTCGTGGCGTTGTTCGGCCGGACCCCGTTATCCGGTTGCGCCACCACGGCGGTGCCCTCCGACAATGGCCGGCATGACCCGACCGACGTCCGGCACCCGAGGGCCCTGGAGCGTGGCCCCCGAACCCTTCGGCTCGCCCGCCGCCCGAGCGCTGTGGCGGGCGTACTACACGGAGGTCAGCGACCGTTGGTACCTGCTGCGTGAGGGGCGTACGACGGATCCTCAGGAGCTGGAGCGGGAGGTCGCCGCGCGGACGGGCGGCGAGTTCGCGCCGCCGACGGGTGTGCTGCTCGTCGCGCGCCACGACGGTGAGCCCGGCGGCACGGCGGGGGTGCGGATGCTCGACGCCACGACGGGCGAGCTGAGCCGGGTCTTCGTCCGCGCGGACCTGCGGGGCAAGGGAGCGGCCCCGCTCCTGCTGGCGGCTGCCGAGGCGGCGGCCCGCGTGCTGGGCGCCCGCCGGCTGGTCCTCGACACCCGCTCCGACCTCGTCGAGGCGCGGGCCCTCTACGCCCGGCACGGCTACGAGGAGACCGCGGCGCACAACGACGACGTCCACGCCGAGCACTGGTTCCGGAAGGATCTGCCCGCCTGACGGCCGGGTCGGGCCGCTTCCCCCCGGGGACACCGCGTCAGGCCGGCTCCCCCTGGGGCCGGGCGACCGGCGCGCTCTCGTGCGGGCGTTCCGCGTCCGAGCCGCACATCTCCTCGTTCAGCTCCGCGACCAGCCTGGTGAGGTCGGTGGGACGGTCCGGCGCCCACCAGTCGCCGAGGAGTTCGGCGAGGGACTCCTCACGGGCCCTGGACAGGTTCCCGGCGGTGATCCGGCCCTCGTCGGTCAGGACCAGGTCCAGGCCCTCGCGGCGGGCGAGCCGGCGTTCCTCGAGCTGGCGCTCGGCGGCCAGTACGACTTTCAGGGGTACGGCGCTGTGCTCGGCGAGGAGAGCGGGCTCGGCCCATCCGTACTTCTTGATCCGCAGCAGCAGCCAACTCGCCGCGGGCAGTAGGTCGTAGCCGGCCCGCGCGGTGATCTTCTCGTAGATCTCTCGGCGCCCCTCCCGGGTGCCGAGGACCGACAGCGCCCGGCACACCTCGTCGTACGACGAGCGCTCGACCGGGTTGCTCGCGAGCGTCTCCGTCACGTCGGGAGCCGTGACGGAGCCACGCAGTTTGTCCTCGCGCAGGAACCAGGCCAGCACGAAACCGAGCAGCGCGACCGGGGCGGCGTACAGGAAGACGTCCGTGATCGACGTCGCGAACGCGTGCAGGACCGACGGCCGCAGGTCGGCCGGCAGTTGGCCGATCCCCTTCGGGTCGGCCTTCAGCGAGTCCGGCGTGATGCCGGGAGGCAGTTGCTGCCCGCTCAGCGCCTTCGTCAGGTTGTCGCCGAGGCGGCTCGCGAAGACCGTGCCGAAGATCGCGACGCCGAACGAGGCGCCGATGGACCGGAAGAAGGTCGCCCCGGAGGTGGCGACGCCCAGATCCTCGTACGACACCGCGTTCTGCACGATCAGGACCAGGACCTGCATGACCAGGCCGAGGCCCAGGCCGAAGACGAAGAAGTACGCGCTCATCTCCCCCGTGCTGCTGTTCTCGTCGAGCTGGTGCAGCAGGAGCAGACCGAGGGCGGTGACACCGGTGCCGGCCACCGGGAACACCTTCCAGCGGCCCGTACGGCTGACGATCTGCCCGGAGACCGTGGACGACAGCAGCAGCCCGAACACCATCGGCAGCATGTGCACGCCGGACATCGTGGGCGACACGCCCTGCACGACCTGGAGGAACGTCGGCAGATAGGTCATCGCTCCGAACATCGCGAAGCCCACGATGAAGCTGATGATCGCGGACAGCGTGAAGGTGTGGACCCGGAACAGTTTGAGCGGCAGAACGGGCTCGGGCGCGCGCCGTTCCACCACGACGAAGGCGACGCCGAGGACCACGCCGACGATCACGAGCCCGACGATCTGCGGCGAGCCCCAGTCCCAGGTGGTGCCGCCCAGCGAGGCCACCAGGACCAGGCAGGTGGCGACCGCGGCGATCAGGAACGTACCGGCGTAGTCGATGACGTGCCGTGCCGACTTCCTCGGGATGTGCAGGACCGCGGCGATCACCGCGAGCGCCACGACGCCGACGGGCAGGTTGACGTAGAAGACCCAGCGCCAGCTGAGATGTTCCGTGAACAGCCCGCCGAGCAGCGGTCCCAGCACGCTCGTCGCACCGAACACCGCACCGAACAGCCCCTGGTACTTGCCCCGTTCACGCGGCGGGACGAGGTCGCCGACGATCGCCATCGACAGCACCATCAGGCCGCCGCCGCCGAGTCCCTGCAACGCCCGGAAGGCGATCAGCTCGCCCATGTTCTGCGACATGCCGCACAGCGCCGACCCGATCAGGAAGATCACGATCGCCGCCTGGAAGAGCTTCTTGCGGCCGTACTGGTCGCCCAGCTTGCCCCACAGCGGAGTCGCCGCCGTCGAGGCGAGCAGATACGCGGTGACCACCCAGGACAGATGCTCCAGGCCGCCGAGATCGCTGACGATCGTCGGCAGCGCGGTGGACACGATCGTCTGGTCCAGCGCGGCGAGCAGCATGCCGAGCAGCAGGGCGCCGATGGACACGAAGACGCTGCCGTGCACGGTGTCGTGGGCGTCGGTCGCCGCCGCGCTGCGACGGCGCAGCGCCGTCTCGCTCACCTCGATCGAGTCGTGCAGTCCGGGCGGCCCGCCCATGCCGTCGCCGGCCGGTGCCTCCGCCCCTTCCGGCCCGCGGCCGGACGGCGTGTCGGAACCGTGCGCGTCGCCGGTCATGCGGCCTCCCTGAGCACCGAGGGTCCGGGTCACCCTCCATCCTGAGCGGTGTGTCCCGTTATGGCCTGTCGAAGCTTCCGGAATCCATGATTCCGGGGGGCTGCTTGAAGGTTGTATGAAGGTCGTCCGGATAATCACTGGAGTTTTCATGGGGGAGGGACCCACTCGTGACTGAACCGACCGGGCATGTCTGCCCCGAGTGCGCCGCGCACCGGGCGCAGGACGGCACCCCGATGTGCGCCTGCACCGCCAGGGCGTCCGACGCCCTGCGCGACGAGCGCACGGCGCAGGCCGCGGCGGCGGAGGACTTCAACCCGCTGCGCATACGGCCCTACGTAGAACTGGGCCCGGATTACTCCGGGCACACCGGAGGGGGCTGGGGGCCGGCCGAGGGCGCCGGCGGTCCGGACCCGGCCGGAACGGCCGCGGGGACCTGGCACGCGGCCCCGACGACCGGAGAGCCCTGGGCGGGCACCGAAGCGGGCGCCTGGAGGCCGGAGGGCGCCTCGGCGGCGGGCGCTCACGGAGCAGCACCGGGCGGCGGCACTCCGGTCGACGGTGTCGAGGCTGCGGGCTTCCTGGACGGCGTTCAGCCTGCCGGCGGAGTGCCGATGCCGCCCGCGTACGGAGAGGACGCGTCCTCGCCCGCCATGCAGTCGGCCACGATGCCGGCGGACGCGACCATGCGGCTGGCCCCCGTTCCGGCGGACGCGACCATGCAGTTGGCCCCCGTTCCGGCCGACGCGACCATGCGACTGGCCGCGATACCGGCGGACGCGGCCCCACGGTCGGCACCGCTGCCGGTCGACGCGACCATGCAGCTGAAGGCGCTCCCCTCGGACGCGCGCGCCACGGACGTCCGTCTCTTCCACGAGAACGCGCGCTCCGCGGAGAAGCCGGGACAGGATTCCTCGCCCGCCGGCCGGACCAGGCGTCGCCGGCGCACCGGTGTCCTGGCCGTCACCGGAGTCGTCGTGACGGTGGTGGCCGCCGCCGGGGTCGCGAGCGGACTGCTCTCCTACGACCCTCCCTCGCGGGACGGGGCCCAGCCGAAGGACGTCAGGGCGAGCGCGCCCGAGGTGCGGTCCCACACGGCCTCCGCGGTTCAGTCCGCGAGCGCGTCCTCGACGGCCTCGGCCTCCTCGTCCCCGTCCTCCTCGCCGAGCACGAGCCCGTCGCCCTCGGCGTCCGAGTCGCAGACGTCGGCTACTCCGTCCACGTCGGCCACGGCGTCGCCGACGTCCGCGCGGCCGAGTCCGACGGCGACCGCCACGGGTGCCGTGGACTCCGCGGGCGGCGGCGGTTCTGGTGCGGCGACCGGGCCCACCCTGCGGCGCGGCGACAGCGGGGCCGAGGTGACCGAGCTCCAGCTGCGGCTGAGCCAGCTGAGGATGTTCATGCGCAGGGCCGACGGCCAGTTCGACCGGCACCTCGAGGACGCCGTGCGCTGGTACCAGTGGGCGCGGGGCATCTCGGGGGACGATCCCGGGGTGTACGGCCCGGCCACGCGGGCGAGCCTGGAGGCGGAGACGTCCGAGCCGTAGCGCCGGCGTTCGCGGGTTCTCTCCGGTGGGTGGGTCGGGGCCGCGCCGGTACATCCGCCCGCATCCGAACGGATCCCACCGAGGTTTCGACGTGCGGGTGGGTGATGATCCGTCCGGCCTGCGGGCATTTGATGTACCGGCCCGTCCCCTCCCGCCGGATCCCGGGTGCGGGAGTGCGGTGGCTCGGGTCCGGATGTCACTCGCGGGCGTGACTTTCGGGGCCCCGGCCCGCCCTTCGCCTGCGGGGTGAGTTTCAGCCCCTCCGGCCCACCCTTCGCCTGCGGGAAGAATTTCAGGTCCTCCGGCCCGTCCTTCGCCTGCGGGCGTGAAATTCAGCCCCTCCGGCCCGTCCTTCGCCTGCGGGGCGTGAAATTCAGTCCCTCCGGCGTTTGAGGAGCGGGTCTGGGGCGGAGCCCCAGGGGTGGGAAGGGTAGGGGCGGAGGGGGCGAGGAAAGGTTGTGCCCGGGGGCCGCCGGGGGCAGCGCCCAGCTCGACCCGCCCCTGCCGGGAGACTCGACCCGCCCCCGTCGGAAGATCAGCCCTCAGCCGATGTGAAGGCGGACCGTCCCGTCGCCCACGGTCTCGACCCGGACCTCGGTCAGATCACGTACGACCACGTCCGGCCGATGGAATGCCGCCCGGGGCCCGATTCCCACGACCCGCATCCCGGCGGCCCGCCCCGCGGCGATTCCCGCCCCGGAGTCCTCGAAGACGACACAGTCCTCGGGCGCGATGCCCAGCTCGGCCGCACCCTTCAGGAAGCCCTCGGGATCGGGCTTGCTGGCACCGACGGACTCGGCCGTGACACGGACGTCGGGAAGTTCCAGCCCGGCGGCGGCCATCCGCCCGTTGGACAGCGCCACGTCCGCCGAGGTGACGAGCGCGTGCGGCACTCCGGCGAGGGAGGCGAGGAACTCCGGCGCCCCCGGGATCGCGACGACGCCTTCCATGTCGGCGGTCTCCTCGACCAGCATCCGCGCGTTGTCCGCGTGGTTCTGCTCCATGGGACGGTCCGGCAGCAGCACGGCCATCGAGGCGTAGCCCTGCCTGCCGTGAACGACCTTCATGACCTCGTCCCCGTCCAGCCCGTGCCGGTCGGCCCAGCCGCGCCAGCAGCGCTCGACGACGACGTCCGAATTGACGAGGGTGCCGTCCATGTCGAGCAGGAGGGCGCGGGCGGTCAGAACGGTGGTGGCCGTCGTCATCGTCATGCTCCAAAACGCAGATAGGGGGGACCAGTACACCCCCCGGGAAACAAGGCGGCCCCGCCCGCCGGTCAGGGAGGTGCGGACGGGAACCACTTTGTTCCTACAAGATACAAAACAACCCGCCCCAGCGCCACCGCCCCTGACCTGCCCTTCAACAATAAAACCCCGAAGCGCAACCCCCAGCCCCCCATCGAGACACCAACGAGACACCAAAAGGTCATCATCATCGTCGAACGGATCATCAACGGGAGACCCCCAGCCACACCCGCCCCCCGATCCCCACGACCGCGATGCCGTCGACACGACAACACACCCGCAGCCGCACGGAAGGGGCCGCCGCACACCCGCGGCCGGGATCCGACGGAAGGGGCCGTGCCGGTACATCAATGCCCGTCGCCACCGACGCCCACGCCTCACCCAACGGCGACGGGCTGATGCACCGGCACGGCCCCGACCCGACCACCGAACCGGAACCGCGGGCCGCACAACACCGTTGCCGGCACAGGCACCGGGACCAGCACACCCACCGGCTCCAGCGCACGCCCCGGTCAAGCCGGCACAGCGAACTAGCCCGCCACAGCCTCGTACAGACTCCAGACCCCCAGCCCCATCATCAGCACAGCGGCCACCTTGGTGATCAACGACAGCGGCACCCGCTTCATCAGCGCCTTGCCGCCCACGATCCCCAGCCCCGCGACGGCCCACAGCCCCAGCACCGCACCGAGCCCCACCGACAGCGGGTCGTCGTACCGCGCGGCGAGGTTCGCCGTCATGATCTGCGTGAGGTCGCCGAACTCGGCGACGAGGATGAGCATGAAGCCCGCCCCGGAGACCTTCCAGAAGGTCTGGTTCTCGGGCTTGCGGACCTCTTCCTCGTCCTCGTCCTTCTTCATGAGCAGCACCGCGGCACCGCCGAGGAACAGCACACCGGTGACGGCGTGCACGATCTGCTGCGGCAGCAGGGTCAGCACGCTGCCCGCCGCGACGGCGAGCGTCACATGGAGCGCGAAGGCGGCGGCGACACCGGCGAAGACGTACGAGGCGCGGTAGCGCGTGCCGAGGACGAGGCCGGCGAGCGCGGTCTTGTCCGGCAGTTCGGCAAGGAAGACGACACCGAAGACGAGCGCCATCACGCTGAAGCTGATCAAAATCCCTCAATCGGTCGGGCTGCCCCGCCGAGAGTGTTGCGACTGCGCGTGCTGTGACTGCGCGACACCTCGGCACGACAGCACACAACGACACCCGCACCGGAAGGCGCGGGCGCAAGCACCCACGCCGGAAAGGCCCGGCAGGGTAAGTGCACTGCTTGCCGAAGGTCTCGCTGGCCGGCCTCACGATCGAGGCCTGCCTCCGGGCGCCGGCTCAGACGAGCTGAGCAGTATGTCGACGGTCCGGCGAAGAGCTACTCCCCTTCTGCGCCGTCCATAGTACGCGACCCGCGAGGCGGCCCTGAAGGGCCGAAAGTCCCCCGCCCGGGGTTCCCGCCGCACCGGAAAGTTTCGCCATGAACCTTGTCATGTCATGAACGCGTCACTATTTTCTAACCGCGCACTTACCTCACGGCTACACGATGCCGCGAGCATTCGTTCGCCCGCACTCCAACACCCCCACATCACAAGGGAGTTCGCATGCCCAAGGTCTACGCGCGTCGACGGCTGAGCATACTCGCAGCCATCACGGGCCTGATAGCCATGGCCGGGATTTTCAACGGCCCGACCGCCTCCGCCGCCCTCCCCACCCCGGTCAGCGCGGCCACCGCCCGCACCTACCTCGCGTCCCTCACCGTCGCGACGGAGAACCGCACCGGCTACGCCCGCAGTCTGTTCCCCACCTGGATCACGATCAGCGGCACCTGCAACACCCGTGAGTACATCCTCAAGCGCGACGGCTCCAACGTCACGACCGACTCCGCGTGTGTGACCACCAGCGGCAGCTGGTACTCCGTCTACGACGGCGCCACCTGGACCGCTGCCTCCGACGTCGACATCGACCACCTCGTGCCGCTCGCCGAGGCCTGGGACTCCGGCGCCAGCGCCTGGACCACGGCCCAGCGCCAGGCCTTCGCCAACGACGTGACGCGCCCGCAGCTGCTCGCCGTCACGGACAACGTCAACCAGTCCAAGGGCGACAAGGACCCGGCCGAGTGGATGCCCCCGCTCAGCTCGTACGCCTGCACCTACGCCCGCGCCTGGGTACAGGTGAAGTACTACTACAACCTCAAGGTCGACTCCACGGAGAAGTCCAAGCTGACCTCGGTCCTGAGCGGCTGCTGACCCGCAGGCCCGGCACAGACCGGCGGCCGCAGGTCGCCCGGGTTCCGGACACCGCTCCCCCCACGGTGTTCCCGCGGTCTCCGGAACCTCCCCAGGGGCCTCCGTCGTTCCGTACCGTACGGGGCGACGGAGGAGGGGGATCACCATGGCCGAACTTCGCCTGGGACCGCTGCTGAGGTACGTGGACGGCTCGTCGGCGACCTTCTGGGTCGAGGCGAGCCGCCCGTGCGCCGCCGAGGTGCGCTGCGCCGACGGCACCCGGGGACAGGCCCGCACCTTCCAGATCGCGGGCCACCACTACGCACTGGTGCCGGTGGACGGACTGACACCGGGCACCGTCACCCCGTACGAGATCCTGCTGGACGGCACGACCGTGTGGCCGCTGCCCGACTCGAACTTTCCGCCCTCGGTCGTCCGCACCCCCGAGGGCGACGACCCCCTCGTCCGCGTCACCTTCGGTTCGTGCCGCTGGGCCTCGCCGCCCGCACACGAGAAGGACCCGGTGGGACCCGACGCCCTGGACACCCTCGCCGCCCGGATCGCCTCGGACCCTGAGGGCGAACGCCCGGACGTGCTGCTGCTGTTGGGCGACCAGGTGTACGCGGACGAGGTCTCGAAGGCGACCCGCGCGTGGATCGCCGCGCGAAGGGGCCTGGCGGACCCCCCGGGCCATCAGGTCGCGGACTACGAGGAGTACACCCGCCTCTACTGCGAATCCTGGCTCGACCCCGAGATCCGCTGGCTCCTGTCCACCGTCCCCAGCTGCATGATCTTCGACGACCACGACGTGATAGACGACTGGAACACCAGCGCGGCCTGGCTCGCCGAGATCCGGGCGACCCCGTGGTGGCGCGAGCGGGTGCTGAGCGGCCTGATGTCGTACTGGGTCCACCAGCACCTCGGCAACCTCTCCCCGGGCGAGCTCGCCGCGGACCTGCTGTACGCCGCCGTACGCGAGACCCCCGACGGCACGGACGTGCTGCGCGCCTTCGCCGCCCAGGCCGACGCCGACCCGGCCTCGGTCCGCTGGAGCTACCGCCGCGACTTCGGCCGGACCCGTGTCCTGATGCTAGACACCCGCGCGGCCCGCGTCCTGGACGAGGGGCACCGCGCGATGCTCGATCCCGGGGAGGCGGCCTGGCTGCGCGAGCAGGCCCTGGAGGCGCCGGGCTCCCGCGACCATCTGCTGATAGGCACGTCGCTGCCCTGGCTGCTGCCCCCGCTCATCCATCACGCGGAGGCGTGGGACGCCGCGCTGTGCCGGGGCGAGCGGGGCGGGCGCTGGGCGCGGTTCGGCGAGCGGTTGCGCCGCGCGGCCGACCTGGAGCACTGGGCGGCCTTCCCGGAGTCGTTCGGGGAACTGGCGGACCTGATCGCCGAGGCCGGCTCCGGCGATCACGCCCCGGCGACCGTGTGCGTGCTGTCGGGTGACGTGCACCACGCGTATGTCGCCGATCCGGTCTGGGCCGACCCCGGCCGGCGGCCCTCCGCCCGGGTCCTCCAGCTGACCTGCTCCCCCGTCCACAACTCCATCCCGCTCTCCGCACGCCTCGGTTTCCGCTTCGGCTGGAGCCGCCCGGCCCGGCTGATCGGCAGACTCCTGGCCCGGCACGGCCGTTACGGACGCCCGGCGGTCGACTGGCGCAAAACCGGCGGCCCTTGGTTCGGCAACCAGCTGATGACCCTTACCCTGCATGGCCGTTCGGCCTCGCTCCGCCTGGAACAGGCTCGGCGGGCACGGGGCGGCGGCGCGGGCCGCACGGCGGGCGGCGCCCGGCTGACGACGGTGACGGAGTCCCGGATCACCCCGGAATAGATCCATTCCGTGCGGTTGCCGTCGCCGTACGGCGTGCCGGAGCGTGCGGGCCCGTGAACGTGATGTGACTGACACATGCGTCCCCGGAGGCTCTTCTGCCCCATCCTCGGCGTACGCTGTATGGCTGTCACAGGCCGCCACGCCACTCCCTCGCGAGTAGCGGCGCGGCCGGGCTCACGGGGCGGTCGGGGGAGAGTTTCGGTGCTGGAGAGTGTGGGGTCGCTGACAGGCAGCCCATGGATCTACGCGGTGATCGCCGTGTCCATCGTTCTTGATGTGTTCCTGCCTGTCCTGCCGAGCGGCGTCCTGGTCATCACGGCGGCGACGGCCGCGGCGGGCTCCGCCACGGCGACCGGCGCCGTCCCCCATTCGGTGCCCGACATCCTGGTGCTCACCCTCTGCGCGGCCACGGCCTCGGTCCTCGGCGACCTGGTGGCGTACCGCCTCGCCTGGCGCGGTGGCGACCGTCTGGATCGCGCCATCGCACGGTCCCGCCGCCTGACCCGGGCGCAGGAACGTCTCGGCGAGGTCCTGGCGCGCGGCGGCGGTGCCCGCGGCGTGCTCGTGGTCGTCGCCCGGTTCGCGCCGGCCGGCCGCTCGGTCGTCTCGCTCGGCGCGGGCGCCGCGCACCGCCGGGTACGCGAGTTCCTGCCCTGGTCGGTCATCGCCGGCCTGGCGTGGGCCGTGTACAGCGTGGCCCTCGGCTACTTCGGCGGCCAGTGGCTCGGCGCCACCTGGCTCGCGACGGGCGTCTCGGTCGGGGCGCTGTTCATCGCGGGGGCGGGCGCGGCCTACCTCGTCCGCCGGCCCATGGCACAGGAACAGGAAACCGGCGCCTGAGCCACGGCACACGACCGAAGTGGACACACGGGCGTTTGGCGGCGTGGCGCGGGCTCACCCGCGTACGGGCACGGCCGACCGCGACGCACGGGTGTGCGAACGTACGTCCCTGCTCACCGGCAACCGGCCCGTATCCCGGTAGCCGGTCCGTGAACCCGTAGACCGGTAGCCGGCGGCCGGGAGGCGGTGGCCGGCACAGCCCGGACCGTACGAGGTGCTCGGGTGCGCTATCCGGCGCGCTGGGCCGCCGTCCCGCGCACCTCCAGGTCGTCCAGCAACTCGGCCGTGGCCGCCGCGACCGCCTCGACGGCGCGGTCGAAGGCCTCACGGTTGTGGGCGGCGGGGGCGCGGAACCCGGAGACCTTGCGGACGTACTGGAGAGCGGCGGCGCGGATCTCGTCCTCGGTCGCCTCCTCGGGGATCGCGGGCGGGCGGAGTGTCTTGATGCTGCGGCACATGGGTCCAGTCTCGCGCGTCCGCCGCCGTCGTGTTCGCCGCTCGCCGTGGCGGGCCCGCCACGGCCGGGAATACCGCCGCCGGAGCGCGGATTGAGCAGAACATGACCTCAGTGGAGATCACCTACGTCGGCGGTCCCACCGCCCTCATCGAGATCGGCGGCCTGCGGCTCCTGACCGATCCGACCTTCGACGCCCCCGGCGAGTATCCCGTCGGGGCACGGAAGCTGGTGAAGACCGCCGGACCCGCGCTCCCCGCCGGGAAGCTCGCCCCGGTCGACGCCGTCCTGCTCTCCCACGACCAGCACCCCGACAACCTGGACGAGTCCGGGCGCGGATATCTCGGGAGCGCCCCGGTCACCCTGTCGACGGCCTCGGCGTACGAGCGGATCGGCGCCCCCGTACGGGCCCTCGGCCCCTGGGAGTCCGTGGAGCTGGCACGTCCGGACGGCGGGGTCCTGCGCGTGACGGCCGTTCCGGCGCAGCACGGGCCCGACGGCTCGCTGCCCCTCGTGGGGGAGGTGACCGGATTCGTGCTGTCCGGGGAGGGGCTGCCCAAGGTGTACGTGAGCGGTGACAACGCGTCCCTGGACGTCGTACGGGAGATCGCGGACCGGGAGGGCCCCTTCGATGTGGCCGTCCTGTTCGCGGGGGCGGCGCGCACCCCGCTGGTGCCTAACGCCCCGCTCACCCTGACGAGCGAGGACGCGGCGCGGGCTACGGAGATCCTCGGCGCCGCCCGGGTGGTCCCGCTGCACTTCGAGCACTGGGGCCACTTCACCGAGGACGGTTCGACCCTGACGAAGGCGTTCGCGGAGGCCGGTCTCACGGACCGGCTGCGACTGCCGTCGCCCGGGGCTTCGGTGCGGGTTCCGTAGGCCCGGTCATGGCCCCGCTCGCGAACACCCGAGTGAATGCTTGGAGTTCGGCAAGTTTCGCCGAGGATTGACTCGGGTCGCCCGGTCTTGTGACCATCTCGGGGGCCCGTTCGGGTCCCGTGGAGAGGAGCGAGGAGCCATGGCGAACAACGCGCTGACGGTGGCGGTGCTGGGTCCGGGAGGCGTCGGCGGACTGCTCGCGGCGCTTCTGTCCCGCGCCGGCCACCGGGTCGTCTGCCTCGCCGGGGAGGAGACCGCGCGAAAGCTGGCCGCGGACGGCATCGAGGTCCGCAGCGGTCACTTCGGCGACTTCACGGCACGGGTGGCGGCGGACACCGAACTGCGCGAGCCGGCCGACGTGTGCGTGATCGCCGTCAAGGCCACGGCCCTGGGCGCCGCGCTGGAGCGCGTGCCGGAGAAGGCACTGGGCGAACAGGGCCTGATCGTCCCGTTCCTGAACGGTGTCGAGCACCCCGCGCGGCTGCGCGAGCGCTACGGCTCCGAGCGGGTGGCCCCCGCGGTGATCCGCGTCGAGTCGACACGGATCGCCCCGGGAGTGATCGAGCACGGCAGCCCGTTCGCCGAGGTCGACCTGACCGCCGACACGGCACCACGAGCGAGGGTCGAAGCACTCGTCGGCGCGCTGGAGTGGGCCGGAGTGCGCGCCCGGGTCCAGGACGGCGAGTCGGCGGCGCTCTGGGCGAAGATGTCGTTCCTGGCGCCGTTCGCACTGCTGACGACGCGGTACGGGGTGCCGGTGGGCGACGTACGCGCTCTGCACCGCGAAGAGTTGACCGCTCTCGTCGAGGAGACGGCCGCGGTGGGCCGCGCCTGCGGCGCCCCCGTCGACCCGGCGGCCGCCCTCGCCCGCTACGACGCCTTCCCGGCGGCCACCAAGTCCTCCATGCAGCGGGACGCGGAGGCGGGCCGCGCCCTCGAACTCGACGCGATCGGCGGCGCGTTGCTGCGAGCAGCGGAGCGGACCGGGGTGCCGGTACCGGTGGCGAGCGAACTGGTCAGGCACTTGACGCCGCTCGCCGGCACGGCCGACTGACGGTCGACGCGTCCACACCTACGGAACCGGGCGTCACAGGTTCGGGAGGCATCCGGCCCACAGAGGTGAGCCGGAACCACCGCACCGCACAGGGGAGTTACGGGACCGGTGTAGGCGCGGGCGCCCCGCCATCGTCCCGGTGCCGGTCCCCCGCCACCGTCCCGGCGTCCGAGCAGTGCCGGGCCACCATGTCGGCGAAGGCGTGCGCCGCCGGCGACAGGGCGTCCCATCGGCGCACGGCCCAGCCGACCGCGAGGGGCGGCAGGGCCGGTACGGGGAGGAAGCGGAGGCCGGGATGGGCCGGTCCCGGCAGGCCGGGCAGGGCGGGGACCACGGCGTGACCGAGGCCGAGTTCGGCGAGCAGCATCGCGGTGTCCCAGTCGGCGACGCTGGTGTCGGAGGCGTTGGCCGGTATCCCCAACTCACGGTAGGCGGCGTCGAGATGCGCCCTCGACGTGGAGCGCTCGGGCAGTCCCACGATCCGCAGCCCGGCCAGTTCCCGTGCCTCGATCCGTTCCCGCGCGGCGAGTTCGTCGTCGGCGTGCACGGCGAGGACCCAGGGAAGTTCGGTGACGGCCCGTTGCTCGATCCCGCGCACCGGAGGGCCGAGGGTGACCCAGGCGAGGTCGAGGTCATGGTCGGCGAGCGCGTCGAAGCAGCCGCGGCTGGAGTTCTCGGTCTGGAACTCCAGGGTCACCTTGGGGTACCGCTCCCGGAACTCGACCACGGCCTCGGCCATGAAGTGCCGCACGGTGGTACCGCCGGTGGCGATCCGCACCGTACCGCCGCCTCCGCGCACCAGTTCGTCGAGCCGGCGCAGCGCGAGGTCGAGCCCGGCGATGCCGTCGGCGGCGGCCCGTTCGAGGACCCGCCCGGCCCGGGTGGGCACCACGCCCCGGGCCTGCCGCTCGACGAGCCCGAGCCCGACCTCGCGTTCCAGTCTGCGTACGTGCTGGCTCACCGCCGACTGCGTACAGCCCAGTTCCCGGGCGACGGCGCTCAGGCTCCCGGCCCGGCAGACGGCGACGAAGACGCGAAGATCATCCAGGGTCACGGCCCCAAGGTACCTGCGGGCCGGTGGAGTTGACCGGTCAGATCCGGGTCTTGTCGAGCAGCTCGACGATCTCCTCGGTCGTGCCGGTCTCACCGAGACGGGGGAAGATCCGCTCGACGCTGTTGCGGTGCGTCTCGGGGTCGAGGTCGGACATGGCGTCGGTGGCGAGGGTGACGTGGTAGCCGTGCTCGTGGGCGGCGCGCGCCGAGGACTCCACACCGATGCTGGTGGCGATGCCGCTCAGCACGATCTGGGTGATCCCCCGGCGGCGCAGCTGGAGGTCGAGATCGGTGCCGTGGAAGGCGCCCCAGTTCCGCTTGGTCACAGTGATGTCCTCGGGGTTCCCTGCCAGGTCCTCGACGATGACGTCCCAGCCCTCCGGGAAGGAGCGGGCGCGGCGCGGGCCGTCGATACGGCCGGGGACGGCGTCGGCACCGTCGGCGGCGGCGGTGACCCGGACGAGGACGACCGGGAGGCCGTGGCCGCGGAAGGCGTCGGCGAGCCGGACGGAGCGCCGCACGACGTCGTCGGCGGGGTGCGGGGCGAGGCCCGGGTTGCCGACGATGCCGTTCTGGAGGTCGATGACGACGAGCGCGGTGCGGGGGTCGAGCGTGGTGACTGCCATGTCAGGCCTTTCGGGGGGTGGGATCGCGAAGTGATCGGTCGATGAGGGTCACCGCCAGGAGCAGCACTGCCCCGGCGAGCATGAAGAGGGCCAGATGGTGCAGGCCGCCGGTGTCGGCGCCGTGCGCGAAGAAGGCGGCGTCGGCGGCGGAGGCGGCCATCGCGCCCAGGTAGGTGAAGGTGCGCAGCAGCCCGGCCGCGGAACCCATCCGGGCGGGGTCGGCCTGCCGGTACAGGGCGTTCTGATTGGCCAGGCCATTGAGACCCTGCGGAACGCCCATGAGGGCTCCGACGCCGGCGAGCAGCCAGATCGGGCTGACGGCGTTCATCGTCAGCAGCGCCGTGCATCCGGCGATCTGGACGAGACTCCCGACCACGAGCTTGCCGCGTACGGCTTCCCGCCGGCCTGTCACGCCGGAGACGACGAGTCCGCTCAACGACAGCGGCAGCAGGACGAGTCCGGCGCCGGCCGCGTGCAGCCCGCGCCCCTCCTCCATCCACTGCGTGAACCCGTAGAGGAAGGCGTACGCGGTGGTGTAGCTGAGGAACTGGCGCAGGAAGGTGGCCAGCATCGGTCCGTTGCCGCCGAGCACCCGCAGGTCGATGAACGGCTCCGGGACCCGGAGTTCCCGTCGCACGAATGCGGCCCCGGCGGCGAGCGCGGGCACCGGCAGATACCAGTCGGCGGCCCGCGGCCTCATCAGGAACAGCATCAGCGAGACGAGCAGTGCGGTGAACAGCGCCATCCCGATGAGGTCGACGCCCCGCGCGGAGGGCGCCGGCGACGCTTGCGGCTCGTCTGCCGCGTCGAGCTGGTCCAGTTCGTCCGGCTCGTCCCGCGCGGTCGTGGGCTTGGGGTGGGCCTTCGGCTTGGCGGCCTTCGGCTTCATGGCCTCCGGCTTCGTGGCCTTCGGCAGCCGCAGGGTGCCGAGGACGAGGCACGCCAGGGACAGCGGCACGTTGACGAGGAAGATCGTGCGCCAGCCGCCCAGGCCGATGAGCAGGCCGCCCAGGGTGGGCCCGACCACGGCGACGGTCTGGGCGGAGACGGCGAGCGCGGTCAGCACACCGGCCGGGCTGCTCTGCCCGGTGCGTTCGGCCTCGCTCCGGGTCAGGTGCATCGCGGCGGGGTACGCGGCCGAGGTGCCGAATCCGAGCAGCACGCGGGCCGCGACGAGCGCGCCGAGGTTCGGGGAGAGGGCGCCGAGAAGACCGGCGACGCCCACCAGGCCCGTACCGACGAGGTAGAGGCGGCGGGGTCCGAACAGGTCGACGAGCCGTCCGATGACGGGCTGCCCCACCGCGGTGGCGAGATAGAGCCCCGAGACCAGCCACGCGGTCTCCGCCGGGGACGCTCCGAGCGCCCTGCCGATCGGCACCAGCGCCACGGCGATCATGGAGGAGTTGACGGGGTTCAGTACGGACCCGAGGACCATCGGGGCGATCAGCCGGCGGTCGAAACGGTCGGGCGGCCGGTGGCGCGCGGGGGCGAGCCGGTGCTGGAGCCAGCCCCGGGAGGTGGGTATCACGACCGGGTGAGCCGTTCCAGCAGGGCCATGGCCTCGATCACGGTCTGCCGCTCGTCCTCGGTGCAGCGCTCCGCGAAGGCTCGGGTGAGCCACTCCGAACGGGCCTGCCGGGTGCCTTCGACGCGCTCGCGCCCGGCATCGGTGAGTGTCACCAGCTGGCGCCGGCCGTCCCCGGGGTCGGGGTTGCGCTGGATGAGTCCGTACTGGTCGAGGGCCGCGAGGGTGGCGGCCATCGACTGCGGGCGCACGCCTTCGGCCGCCGCCAGCGCACTGGCTGTGGCGGCCCCGCTCTTGCTCACCAGGGTGAGCGCGGAGATCTGCGAGGGGGTGAGATCCCGGATCCCGTCCCGCGCCCCGTCGTGGGTCGCGCCGTGCGTCCCGCCCTGCGTTCCGTCGCCCGTCTCGTCCCGCGTCTCGTCCTGCGTCGCGGACACCTCGCGGATCCGCCGCCTGAGCAGGCTGAACGCCACCCTCAGATCCTGCGCGGCGCGTGCCGCGGAATCCGGGACACCCGCGTCGTCCGGCCGGTTGCCGCTCTCATCCATGCCGTCACGCTAGATCGCGCAGCCCAACCTGTCCAGTTCAAACTGCACAGTCTGACCTGTCCAATCCCCGCGACCTGCCCACCCCACCCACCTCTCCTGGAACGCGCGTTCGGAACACCCGTTCGCGTGAAGTCCCCGAAGGAACTCGCACCGCAAAATCGAACAGACGTATCATTGCCGCGTGGCTGCGACCTATGACTTTCCAAGTGACCTCCTCGCCGGTCAGGAGGAGCTGCATCAGGTCCGGGCCGAGCTGCTGGCCCTGCTGAAACGACTCCCCTGGTCGGTCGAGCCGCTGGACGGCTTCAGCGACACCGGCGGCTGGCGCAAGGTGGAGCGCCCCGCCTCCCCCGGCTGGACCGACGACGAACAGGCCGAGGTCGAGAAGCTCCGCCGCCGCGAGCGCGAGCTCACCGTGTTCGTGTCCGGCCACCGCTTCTGGTCGGAGATCGCCCCTCCGGACAAGGTCGACGCCCGGATGCGGCTGAAGCACACGCCTGACACGGGGGCATGAGGTGGGGGGCGGGTCGGCGACGCCCGGGTCGGCTCGGGCGTGTTCATGCTCGTGCTCGTGTTCATGCTCGTGCCCGTGTTCGTGTTCGTGCTCGTGCTTGTACTCGTGCTTGTGCTTGTGCTGTCGGGAGGCCGCGTCGGGAGCGGGGCCGTTCCCGGGGTCGTACGCCTCCGCGTCCATGACGTCACAGACTGGGCGCCGATCCTCGTAGCCTTGATCACCGTCGCGGGCGGAGTCTTTCAAGCCCGGCGAACGCGGCCCATGACCAGGGAAATCGTCAAGCAGGACGCCGAGTTGCCGGCCCTGTTCCCCGAGGGCAGCGAGGCGAAACGGATCCTCGCCGCACACATCGACGCGACCGTACGCAAGATCGTGGAGGGCGAGGACGAGCGAACGCGTGATCTCAGCGGCGTTCTCTTCTGGACCAGCTTCCTGACCCTCGCCGTCTTCCTGATGGTGGTCGCCTCGGAACGTGACGGCTACTGGTGGTTCCCGTGCCTCCCCGCCGCCGTCGGCTGGCCGCTCGGGGCCCCCGCGGTCGTACAGGACGCCAGTCTCCGGCGCCGCGACGCCCGGGGAAGATTCCGCGTCCGGTCGGCGTCAGCTCGGGGTGTGGGCCCGGCGGCGGCGCACGATGAGGAGTGTGCCCGCTCCCGTGACCACCGCCGCGGCAGCCGCGCCCGCCATCGGCAGCGTCGAGGAGCCAGTCTCGGCAAGGTTGCCGCCGGTCGTCGTCCCGCCGGTCGTCGTCGTTCCGCCGTCGCCGGTCGTGCCACCCGAGCCGGTGGTCGAGCCGGTCGAGCCACTGGTGGAGCCGCCCGAACCATTGGTCGAGCCGCCCGTCGAGCCGGTCGACCCCCCGCCCGTGACGTCCACCGTGATGTCGGCCTTGTCGTTGGCCTTGTCTGGGTCGAACGGCCGCGCCTCGATGCTCAGCGCCACCGAGCCCTTGGCGCCCGCGACCCGCTTGTCGATCTTCAGGTCGAAGGCGTAGGTCTCGTGGCTGCCCTCATTGAGCGACCGCATGCCGCAGACGTACGTCTTCCCCTTGGCCTGGCAGAACTGGCCGCGCTTGACGACCGACGTTCCGGCGGGAAGCGTGATCACGACACTGACGGGCCGGTCCCCCTGCCTGGGCATGACCCAGGCGGGCCCGGCGTTGGTGAACGTCGCCTTCATCGTCACCGTGTCACCGACGCTCCCTTTCAACGCGGCACCGGTCACCTGGTAGTCGGCCGTGTTGACGGAGGTGACGGGCACGTCGACGACTCGCGCGGATCCCGCGCCCCCGGCCGCTCCCTCGACGAGTTTCACCGCCGGTGCCGTCCCCGCCACCGGCGGATCGCCGTTCTCGTCCGCCCCCGGATCGGCGTCCCCGACACGGAGGCGCAGCTCGTCGTTGAGGGCGCGGCCCAGTGCCTTGACGCGGAGAGGCTTGTCGGGCGTGTAGACGACGCCCGGCTCCACGGGCTGGTCGAACGCGCACACCGCGGTCCACCGCTCGGGCATCTCGTCGTAGGGCCGGACGTGCTGGACTTGGCAGTTGGACGGAACCTCCGCGAACTCGAGTCCCCGGGTGACGGAGAAGGAGACCCACACCTTGTCGGCGGTCCCGGTGCCCTTGTTCGCCACGGTGACCGGCACATCGAAGGTGCCCCCCGGTTTCAGCCCGTCGATCGGCTCGATGCCTCCGACGACCAATTCGGGCGCGGTTTCATCGGCGAAGGCGGCGGGAGCCGCGACCAACGCGATCAGACCGGCAGCGCCGAAGACGGCGACGGCGGCACGGGAGGCGCGAGGGTTGCGTGGGGGCGTCGGCATGGAGAGCACCTCTGTCGGGATGCGGGTGAACGAAGGCCGTGTTCCGGATGAACAGCCCTTCGCCCGCTAGACCTTTGACGATCCGGAAGGGTTGCACGCCCGTGGTCGTTCGCTGCCGTTGATGTCAGACGTGGATGTCAGCGGCAGCCGGGGGCCTCGGACCGACTTGCTTGGCTCCTGCACGGGCGCCAACGGGGCGGCTGCCGCGGACGCCATCCTGAAGTCCGTCGTGGCGCGAGGCACCGTGGGGTCACATCCCACACCCGCCGTGTAGGTCAGAGGCCCCTGACCAGCAACGGCGCTTTCTACGGGCCGTCTTCGTGTGCGTTGTCCGTCAATCGCCATGATTCCCCGTGAATTCCAGGTCGAAAGGGCACGTCAAAGGCACGAGTGCCGCCTTGGCGGCAGTGGGAGCACTTAGGATGGCGGCCGGGGCGGAGCTGTAGCGCAGAGGTCGTCGCGCGCGTCTGCCAAACGTGAGGACGCCGGTTCGAATCCGGCCAGTTCCGCCTTCTTGTCGTTTCTAGAGTCTTTGCGGTCACGCTACCGCGGGCTTTCACCACTCACCCCAACCCACCGAAACGGGCCCGCATCAACCGCTCGCGCCGGGAACATCCTTGCCGCGACCGGGGGCGCACCACCCGCGAGCTGATGCAGCGCATGGGCCACTCCTTGATGCGGGCCGCGCTGGTCCATCAGCACCTCGTCAACGGGCGCGATCACGAGATCGCCGACTACGTGGACGGTCAGATCAAGAAGGCGAAGCGGCCTCCGCGCAGCCCATCTGGCACGTGAGTGGCACGGCGGCCCTCACCGGCCGGAAACGACAGAGGCCCAGGCATCCGGATTCACACCGGCTGACCTGGGCCTTGTTCGTATCCTGAGACTGGTGGGCGCGGACGGTTTCGAACCGCCGACATCCGCCTTGTAAGTTCGCTCGCGGTGCGGTGCGGCGTGCTGGAACGCGGCTCGCTTGTCACTCTCGGATCCGACGCCAGTCGCCGCCGTGTGCCATCGTTCGCCACGGTTGATGTCAGTTGGTGATGTCAGACCGACAGACGGTCTATGCGCTGACGGCCAACTCTCGCGCACGCTGCCGGGCTTGGGATCTCAGTTCCTTGAGACGGTTGTGGAACGGGTTGCGGCGGTTCTGGTCGAGGTTCAGAGGCAGGTCGAGTTGAGAGATGAGTTCCGACTCCAGAGTCCACGGTTCGTTGTGCTCGATCCAGCACACGCGGGCGTTCTCCGCCATCCACTGGCTGAGGGCGGCTTCCCCTTGCTTGCCGAAGGTCATGCGCGTCCCGCTGCGGCCTACGCGACGCAGCTCTATGCCGAGCAGGCAACCGAGCGTGAGGCGAAGCGTCGATCCGGCCGCGTTGCCCCGGTAGTGATACCGCACGCGCTTGCGCAGGTTCTGCTTGCTGGTCCGGTTCGCCATGTACCGCGGAGCGATGCCGACGTAGAGCAGACGTCCAGCAGCAAGCTCCGAGCAGGGAGCCTCTTCGAAGTGCCACCCGTAGACCCCGGCCACCGCCGGCACCGGGCTTGGGCGCAACAGGACCTCCTGTGCCGACCACAGCCGATCTGGCTCGGCGAGAACGGCATGAGCCACGAAGCCTCCAAGGTCGAAGTGCTGCTGGCCGCAGGCTACTGGCTGAATGCGTCAGCCCTATAGCCGCATACCGAGCACCGCCGCTTTGTAAGGGCGGACGTGATCGGCGGTGGAGTTCCCCAGGTCACTCCGGCAATAGCGCCAGCCCAGCTCAGCAACGCACCTGGACTGCGGCGAACCGTCGTTGACCGCACAATGTGGCACGGCTGTGGCACGGGGACTGCTTCGTCCCGAAGCAACTTGGGCGGAGGATCCGCCTTCGGCTGGCGTGCTGCTCACCTGTACTGACGATCCGCAGACGTCCGCGCTCGTCCGCCACTGTCTGCTGTCGTTGTCACGCAGTTAGACACTCACGTGGAGTTTGGCGTAACTCCGGGCTGGCTTGGCATCTGCGGCGAGGCTGCCGCCCTGAGTGCCCGACGAAGGGCGCGCCGGCCGTGCTTCCGCCCTAGGTCACTGAGCCTCCGCCAACTTGAAGTCGCAGGTCAAAGGGCTGGTGTGACCGGTACTCAGCGCGCTTACGCTGGTCGTGGGCGGGAGTCTGTGGAGTAGATTGTCTGTCAGCGGTTGACTTCGAGGTCCGCCGTTCTCCGCCACCGGCGCGCAGGCGAGCATATATCGTCGGGCGGCAACTGGGCCCCGGCTGCTTTCCTCACGCTGTTGCCAATTCGGTGGCTGCTTCGCCCCGCTGATCATTGGTCGAGTGGGGGCGCAGGCAGTGCGCGGTACTGAACCTCGATCCACCGCGTGAATTCTGGTCTTCGATTTCGGGTGGGGGTCCGGTGATGTTTCCGGGTTTGGCCAGCACGACTTGCCGGGTGGCCGTCC